>DATFAJ010000125.1:0-3811 GCA_035254745.1 Candidatus Methylomirabilota bacterium
TCCATCTGGGCGAGCCGCCGGTCCAGCACCCGCTTCTCCATCTTGAACTCGGGGATGCCGTAGCGGAGCAGGCCGCCGATCCGGTCGGCGCGCTCGAAGACCGTCACCTGGTGGCCGGCGCGGCAGAGCTGCTGCGCGGCCGCGAGGCCGGCCGGTCCCGAGCCGACCACCGCCACCGTCTTGCCGGTGTGGACGACGGGCCGAAGCGGGACGACCCATCCCTCCGCGAAGGCGCGGTCGATGATGGAGATCTCGATGCCCTTGATCGTGACCGGGTCGTCGTTGATGCCGAGCACGCAGGAGCCCTCGCAGGGGGCGGGGCAGAGGGTGCCCGTGAACTCCGGGAAGTTGTTGGTGGCGTGCAGCCGGTCGATCGCCTCGCGCCACTTGTCCCGATAGACGAGATCGTTCCAGTCCGGGATCAGGTTGCCGAGCGGGCAGCCCTGGTGGCAGAAGGGGATGCCGCAGTCCATGCACCGCGCGCCCTGCTTGCGCAGGGACTCGGCCGGCCACGGCAGCATCACCTGCTTCCAGTCGTGGATGCGCTCCTCGACGGGCCGGTACGGCTGCTTGTCCCGCTTGAACTCGATGAAGCCGGTGACCTTCCCCATGAGCTAGTTGTGCGCGCTCGCCATCACGGCCTCGTCGGCCGACATGCCGGTCTCCTGGGCCTTCTTGATCGCGGCCATCACCCGCTTGAAGTCCTGCGGGATCACCTTCACGAACTTGGGCTGGCTGCGCTCCCAGTCCACGAGCAGCCGCGCGGCCACCGGGCTCTGGGTGTAGCGGATGTGGCGCGCCAGGAGGTCCTTGACCAGCTCCACGTCCTCGGTGTCGACCAGCGGCTCGAGGTCGACCATGCCCAGGTTGCAGCGTCGCTTGAAGTCGCCCGCCTCGTCCAGCACGTAGGCGAGCCCTCCCGACATGCCGGCCGCGAAGTTGCGGCCGGTCTTGCCGATGACGACCACGCGTCCACCGGTCATGTACTCGCAGCCGTGATCGCCCACGCCCTCGACCACCGTGAGCGCGCCGCTGTTGCGGACCGCGAAGCGCTCGCCCGCCACCCCGCGGAAGTAGGCCTCGCCGCCGGTGGCCCCGTACAGCACCACGTTGCCGACCAGGATGTTCTCCTCGGCCACGAAGGTGGCCTCGCGCGGCGGGAACACCACGAGCTTGCCGCCGGAGAGGCCCTTGCCGATGTAGTCGTTGGCGTCACCCTCGAGGGTGAGGCTCACCCCGCGGGGCAGGAACGCTCCGAAGCTCTGACCGGCCGAGCCGGTGAAGTGGACGCGGATGGTGTCGTCGGGCAGCCCGTCGGCCCCGTAGCGGGCGGTGATCTCCGAGCCCAGGATCGTGCCGACGGTGCGGTTGACGTTCTGGATCGGCAGCCGGATGTCCACCGACTCGCGCCGCTCGAGCGCCGGCCGGCACATGGGCACGAGCGTGGTCATGTCGAGCGAGCGCTCGAGGCCGTGATCCTGCGGGACGATCCGTCGGACCGCCACCTCCGGACCCGCCGCCGGGCGATGAAGGATCGCCGAGAAGTCGAGGCCGCGGGCCTTCCAGTGCTCGACCGCGGGCGCGACGTCGAGCCGGTCGACGCGGCCGATCATCTCGTCCAGGGTGCGGAAGCCCAGGCGCGCCATGTACTCGCGCACCTCCTCCGCGATGTAGCGGAAGAAGTTTTCCACGAACTCGGGCCGCCCGGTGAACTTGGCCCGCAGCTTCGGGTCCTGGGTCGCGATGCCGACCGGGCAGGTGTTGAGGTGGCACACCCGCATCATGATGCAGCCCATGACCACGAGCGGAGCGGTGGAGAAGCCGAACTCCTCCGCGCCCATGAGGGCCCCGATCACGACGTCGCGGCCCGTCTTCAGCTGCCCGTCGACCTGGACGATGATCCGATCGCGGAGCTTGTTCATGACCAGGACCTGCTGGGTCTCGGCGAGCCCCAGCTCCCACGGGGTGCCCCCGTGCTTGATCGAGGTGAGCGGCGCCGCGCCGGTGCCCCCGTCGTGGCCGGAGATCAGCACCACGTCCGAGTGGGCCTTGGCGACTCCGGCCGCCACCGTGCCCACCCCGACCTCGGAGACCAGCTTCACGCTGATCCGGGCCTTCGGGTTGCCGTTCTTCAGGTCGTGGATGAGCTGGGCCAGATCCTCGATCGAGTAGATGTCGTGGTGCGGAGGCGGGGAGATGAGCCCCACGCCCGGGGTGGAGTGCCGCACCTTGGCGATCCACGGGTAGACCTTGTGGCCGGGGAGCTGGCCGCCCTCGCCGGGCTTGGCCCCCTGGGCCATCTTGATCTGGAGATCCTCCGCGTTGACCAGGTACTCGCTGGTCACCCCGAAGCGCCCGGAGGCGATCTGCTTGATCGCGCTGCGCCGCCAGTCGCCGTTCGGCTCGCGCCGGTAGCGGGTGGGATCCTCGCCGCCCTCGCCGGTGTTGGACTTGCCGCCCATGCGGTTCATCGCGATCGCGAGCGTCTGGTGGGCCTCCAGGCTGATCGACCCGTACGACATCGCCCCGGTGGCGAAGCGCGGCAGGATCGCCTCCACCGGCTCGACCTCCTCCAGCGGGATCGGCTTCGGCGCGTAACGCAGCTGGAAGAGCCCGCGGAGGGTCGCCCGGTTCTGGCTCTGATCGTCGACCAGGGCGGTGTACTCCTTGAAGATCCGGTACTGCCCGCTCCGGGTGGCGTGCTGCAGCTTGTACACCGTCTCCGGATTGAAGAGGTGGTACTCGCCGTCGCGCCGCCACTGGTACTCGCCGCCCCAAGCGAGCTCGCGGCCGCCCACCGGCCGCTGCGGGTAGGCGCGCCGGTGACGGGCCAGCGCCTCCTCCCCGATGAGGTCGATCCCGACCCCGCTGATGCGCGACGCGGTCCAGGTGAAGTAGCGGTCGATCAGCTCCTGGCCGAGCCCGATCGCCTCGAAGATCTGGGCGCCGCGGTAGGAGTGGATGGTGGAGATCCCCATCTTCGAGATCACCTTCAGCACGCCCTTGTTCAGCGCCTTGATGTAGTTCTTGACCGCGGTCTTGTGATCGAGCCCCGGCAGGAGGCCCTGCCGGATCATGTCGTCGAGGCTCTCGAAGGCCAGGTAGGGATTGATGGCGCCCGCCCCGTAGCCCAGCAGCAGGGCCATGTGGTGGACCTCGCGCGCCTCGCCGGTCTCGATCACGAAGCCGACCTTGCAGCGCGTGCCCTCGCGGATGAGGTGGTGGTGGACGCCGGCGGTCGCGAGCAGGGCCGGGATGGGAGCGTGGGTTGCGCTCACCCCGCGGTCGGACAGGATCAGGAAGGTGCACCCGTCCGCGACCGCCCGGCTCACCTGCCGGCAGAGCTCCTCCATCGCCCGCTCGAGGCCCCGCGGGCCGTCCGCGACCGGGAAGAGCATGGACACGGTGGTGGACTTGAAGCCGGGCTGGTCCACGTGGCGGATGCGCGCCAGCTCCTCGTTGTGGAGGATGGGCGTCTTGAGCTTGATCTGGCGGCACGCCTCCGGCACCGGCTCGAGCAGGTTGCCCTCGGGGCCGATGCTGGTCGCGATCTGGGTGACCAGCTCCTCGCGGATGCCGTCGAGCGGCGGGTTGGTCACCTGCGCGAAGAGCTGCTTGAAGTAGTCGTAGAGCAGCCGCGGGCGCTCCGAGAGCACCGCGAGCGAGGTGTCGGTGCCCATCGAGCCCACCGGCTCCTCGCCGGCCGCGGCCATGGGGCCCAGGAGCAGCCGCAGGTCCTCGTGGGTGTAGCCGAAGACCTGCTGCCGCTCGAGGACCGTCTGGTGGTCGGGCTCCGGCACGCTGGGCGGTG
>DATFAJ010000126.1:0-9259 GCA_035254745.1 Candidatus Methylomirabilota bacterium
CGGCGGGCTCGTCAACGGGGCGGGCTTCGTGTTCCCCAAGACCCCGGCGAGGCTGCAGCGGCCGGACCTGCTGCCCCCGGGCACCCGCACCCTGAACATCGTGGACATGGGCCAGCACCTCCTCGACCCGACGCTGGCCCCGCCGATCAAGGCGCTCTTCATCTACAACCACAACCCGCTGGTGGTGCATCCGGACCAGAACCGGATGCGGCGCGGGCTCGCGCGCGAGGATCTCTTCACGGTGGGCTCGGACGTGGTGATGACCGACAGCCTCGCCTACGCCGACGTGGTGCTGCCCGCCTCGAGCCACTTCGAGTACCACGACATCTACGCGGCCTACGGGCAGCACTGGCTGCAGCGCGCCGAGCCGGTGATCCCGCCGCAGGGCGAGTCGTTCCCCAACACCGAGATCTTCCGGCGGCTCGCCGCGCGCTTCGGCTTCACCGACCCCGCCTTCACCGCCAGCGACGCCCAGCTCATCGACGACGCGGTGGACGGCGCGGACCCGCGCCTGGGCGGCGTGGCGCCGAGCCGCCTGCCCACCGACCACGCCACCCTGATGACGGTGAACGGCGAGCCCGCCATCCTCTACAAGAACGTCTTCCCCAAGACCCCGTCCGGCAAGGTGGAGCTGGCCTCCGGCTACCTCGAGCAGAAGTACGGGAGCCGGCTGCCGACCTTCCGCGCCTACGAGACGCCGTTCCCGCTCGTGCTCATCTCGCCCGCGTCGGACGAGCGCATCACCTCCACCTTCGGCGGGCTCAAGCCGGGCGACGTGACGCCGCCGCTCGAGATGCACCCGGACGACGCGAAGGCGCGCGGCCTGCGCGACGGGGTCATGGTGCGGGTGTGGAACGAGCTCGGCGAGGTGCACCTGCCGCTCCAGGTGTCCGACGCGATCCGGCCCGGGGTGGTGTGCAGCCTGAAGGGCGCGTGGATGCGGACCAGCGACAACGGGCAGACCGTCTCGGCGCTGGCTCCGGCGCACCACGCGGATATCTGCGGGGGCGCCTGCTACAACGACTGCCGCGTCGAGGTCGCTGCCCTCTAATTCCCCCTCTCCCCTCAGGGGAGAGGGCAGGGTGAGGGCTATGAGGGTGAGGGGGCCGAGGCTACCGCTCGACGTTCTCCTCGGCGATCGCGCGGCGCTCCTTCATGTTGAAGCGGCCGTCGTAGATCGGCCGGCCGCCCGTCGTCGGCCCCTGGTACTGCACGAACAGCATCAGGCCGCCGGTGCGGGTGGAGAGCGGCGCCTCGAAGTGCGGGTCGGGATAGAACAGCATGGAGCCCGGCCCGTGCAGCGCCTCCCCGATCTGGAACTCCCCCTCGAGGATGTACCAGACCTGCGCGAAGTCGTGCTTGTGGAAGGGATGGTGCGAGCCCGGCTCGTAGCGCACCAGCCCCGCGTTGGGGGCGGTGGGGCGCTCCGGGCTCGGGTGGAAGAGCATCTTGCTCTCCTGCCCCGGCCAGCGCAGCGTCTCCCACGGCCGGTCGTCGGCGTGCATCGCCTCCATCGGCTGGTGGTCCCGATTCGACATGGGGGCGTCTCCGCTCATTTCCGGGTGCTCACGCGCCCGAGCTCGGTGGTGAGGCAGCGCGCGATCCAGCCGTCGCGCCGCGCGGGCGTGATGACGTCGTCGATCCCGCGCGGGGTGTAGCGCGCCAGCGCCTCCCAGCAGCGCTCCCGCGCCCGGGCGATCTCGAGGTCGGCCTGCAGCACCCGCACCGCGCGGCCCCGCTCGAAGTCCCAGCGCAGCGCGACCACCACCACCGCGAGCGCGGCGCCCACCACCATGAGGATGAAGAGGATGGCCGCCACGCCCTGCCACTGGCGGATCCGTCGCTCCGCGCTGTCGACCAGCCCGGACACCTTCACCTCCACCGGGCCGTTGGCGTGGCGGACGATCTCCACCGCGCCGCGGGGAGAGCCGGCGAGCAGCCCCCGGCTCGGCCGGGACCGTGGCGCGCGCAGGGGCGCGGGCCCCTCCAGCAGGGAGGGCTGTCTCGAGTCCATCGCTCTCATCATCCGGCCTCCTGGCACGGCGTCCCGCCGCGCTGAGTCACGAGGTGAAGGAATCGCCCGGGCCCTCCTCTTCTAGCGCACTCGGAGCCGCGGGTCCAGCACGTCCCGCAGACCGTCGCCAAGCAGATTGAGGCTGAGCCCGGCGATCGTCAAGGCCAAACCGGGGAAGAGGCTCACCCAGAACGCCTCGCGGATGACGTTCTTGCCGCTCGCGATCACGTTGCCCCACGACGGCACGTAGGGCGGCACGCCGACGCCGAGGAAGCCCAGGATCGCCTCGGCCAGGATCGCGTAGGCGAACACGAAGCTGCCCTGCACCAGCAGCGGGCCCACGCAGTTCGGCAGGATGTGGCGCAGCGCGATCCCGCCGTCGCGGCGCCCCAGGGCGCGGGCGGCCTGGATGTAGTCGAGCTCGCGCAGGCTCAGCACGGTGCTGCGGATGAGCATGGCGGTGCGCGGCATGTAGACCACCGAGAGGGCCAGGATCACGTTCCAGACCCCCGGCCCCCGCGCGGCCATGAGCGCGATCGCGAGCAGGATGGCCGGGAAGGCCATGAGGCCGTCCATGCACCGCATCACCGGCACGTCGAGCCGCCGCGAGTAGCCGGCGGTGAGCCCGATGACCACGCCGCCCGCGGAGGTGAGCAGCATGGTGGTGAGCCCGACCAGGAGCGACACCCGGCTGCCGTGCAGCACCAGGCTGTAGACGTCGCGGCCGAACTCGTCGGTGCCGAGATAGTGCTGCGCGCTCGGCGGCTTGAGCCGGTTGGCCGGGACCAGGCGCGTGGGGTTGTAGCTCGAGAGCACGTCGGCGAACAGCGCGGCGCCCACCAGCACGAGCAGGAGGGCGGCCCCGGCCACCACCCCCCCGTTGCCGGCCAGCCGGCGGATCCAGCGCTGCCGCTCGCTGCGCTCAGTCATAGCGGATGCGCGGATCGATGAAGGCGTAGAGCAGGTCGACCACGAGGTTGATCAGGACGTAGGTCGCGGCGGTCACCAGCACCACGCCCTGCACCACCGGGTAGTCGCGGCGCAGGATGGCCGAGATCACGAGGCGCCCCAGGCCGGGGATGTTGAAGACGATCTCGGTGATCACCGCGCCCCCGATGAGCACCGCGGTGGTCACCCCGATCACGGTCACCACCGGCACCAGCGCGTTGCGGAACGCGTGCACGTAGGTGACCGCACGCTGGGGCAGCCCCTTGGCCCGGGCGGTGCGCACGTAGTCCTGCTGGAGGGCCTCGAGCATGCACGAGCGGCTGATGCGGGCGATGAGCGCCGACTGGTTGAAGCCGAGCGAGACCGCGGGGAGCACCATGTAGCGCAGCGCGGTGCCCGGCTCGGTGAAGAGCGACGCGTAGCCCGCGGCGGGCAGCCAGCCCAGGCGCACCGCGAACAGGTAGATGAAGTTGAGGCTCAGCCAGAAGCCGGGGACGCAGACCCCGAGCAGCGAGCCGATCATGAGCACGCGATCCCAGATCGAGCCCCGGTGGGCCGCGGCCACCACCCCGGACGGCACGCCGATCGCCACCGCCACCAGCAGCGCGCACGCCATCAGCACCAGGGTGGGCTCGGCCCGCTCCAGGATCGCGGTGGTCACCGGCCGGTCCAGGAAGTAGGACTGGCCGAGGTCACCGCGCAGCACGCGGCCGTAGAAGCCCACGAGCTGGCCGAGCAGCGGCCGGTCGAGCCCGATCGCCTTGCGCGTGGCGTCGATCTGCGTCGGGGTGGCGTCGGGCCCCAGCATCACGCTCACCGGATCGCCGGGGATCAGGTGGATGAGCAGGAACACCACCGTCACCACCACCGCCATCACCGGGATGACGGCGAGGATGCGCCGGACCAGGTATGCGAACATGTTGTTGTTCTAACTGGGGGGGAGCGGCGCCGCTCCTCCCCCAGGCCCCCCCACCACCTTGATCACGCGCGCGGCGGCGAGTCCGCTACGCGCGGCGCCTCCTCGCCAAGCTATTTCTCGAGCCACACGTTGTAGAAGCGCACGCGCTCGACGGACTCGTTGAAGCCCTTCACGGTGTTGCGGGCCGCGCGGAGGCCGAACAGATCGCCGTAGCGGATGACCGGCACCTTCTCGTAGAACTGCCGCGTCTGCTGCTCCCACAGGGCGAGCCGCTTCTTGGGGTCGGTCTCGCGGGCCAGCTCCGACTGCAGCTTGGCGATGCCCTCGTCGGTGGTCCAGCCCGGCCAGCTCGGGGTGAGATAGATGTGGTGGGTCGGGTCGTAGAAGGCGCCCATGCCGGTGGTGAAGACGTCGTACTCCTTGGAGTTGTTGCGGCGCTTGACCAGGGTGGCCCAGTCCACCACCTGCAGGTCGATCACGAAGCCGACGTCCTCGAGCTGCTGCTTGGTCAGCAGCGCGAAGTCGTACATCCACTTGTACTCCTGGGTGGTCATGAAGCGGATCGGCTCCTTCTTGTAGCCCGCCTCCTGCAGGAGCTGCTGGGCCTTGGCCCGATTGTGCTCGTTCCACGGCAGCCCGGACATCTTGGTGTGCCACGCGCTGATCTCGACCGGCGCGAGGCTACTGTCCATCCGGTAGAACTCCTTCTTGCCGCCGGCCACGTTCTTCATGATCGGCTCGATGTCGATGGCGGCCTGCCAGGCCTGCCGCAGCTTCTGGTTCGTCATCAGGCCTTCCTTCTTGTTGAAGACGGCCACGAGCCAGTAGTACGGCTTGGAGACGATCGGACGCGCGTTGGGATTGGCCTTCAGACGGTCGTAGGCGTCGAGGTTCAGGTCGTCCGCGAAGTCGAGCTCGCCGGTCTCCACCTGCGCCACCCGGGTCGCCACCTCCGGCACCGGCACCCAGCGGATCTCGTCGAGCCACGCGGTCTTGCCCCCGCCGTAGCCGTTGGGCTTCTCGTTGCGCGACTTGTAGTCGTCGAAGCGGACCATGCGGATGTACTGGTCGGGCTTCCACTCCGCGAGCTTGTAGGGCCCGGTGCCCACGTACTCGGTGGCCTTCACCTCGGGCGGGAACTTCTCCGCGATCTCCTTCGGATAGATCGCCCCGAAGTTGTTGGGCACCGCGAGCGAGATCAGCACGATGGCCGACCTCTCCTTGAGCTTCATCTCCACGGTGTAGGGATCCACGCCCCGTAGCTCGGCGACCTGGGCGAAGAGCGCCTTGCCGTAGATGGACTGCTTGCCCCAGCGGTTCAGGGAGGCGACCACGTCCTCGGAGGTCATCTCCTTGCCGTTGTGGAACTTCACCCCCTGCCGGAGCTTGAAGGTGTACGTGAGACCGTCCTTGCTGACGGTGTAGCTCTCCGCGAGCATCGGGATCGGCTTGTTGTCGCGGTCGAGGCTGAAGAGCCCCTCGTAGATGTGATTGGTGAGGGTCTCGGTGATGCTGGCGGTGGTCCAGTGCGCGTCGAGAGAGGGCGGCTCGCCCAGGTTGCCGACCCGGAGCACGCCGCCCTTCTTCTGCGCGTCGGCGGCGGGCGCTCCGAACGTGAGCAGCGCGACCATCGCGACCGCGGTGAGGAGCCCCAGCGAGAATGCTCGACGCGCCATGCCTGCACCTCCGAGAGTGAAAGGGGTTGTCGGGTGCCAAGACTCTGCGACGCGGGCCGCGCCTTGTCAACGGCTCTCGCGGATTGCTAGACTGCCCGCCGACATGGGCGTGGCCTCGATCCTGCACACCGGCCTCACCGTCAGCGATCTCGATCGCTCGGTCGCGTTCTACCGGGACCTGCTCGGCCTCGAGCTGATCAGCCGGTGGGACAGCCAGCAGCCCTACCTGCGCGCCATCGTCGGCTACCCCGAGGCGGAGCTGCGCATCGCCCTGCTCCGCGTGCCCCCGGGGGCCGAGGGCGCGCCCGGCCAGCACATCGAGCTGCTGGAGTACCGTCGGCCCCGGGGGACGCGCGGCGACGCCAACACGTTCAATCCGGGCAACGGCCACGTGGCCTTCATGGTCACCGACATCGACGCGACCTACGCGGAGCTCCGCGCCCGGGGCGTCCGCTTCAAGTCCGCACCGGTGCCGATCACCCACGGGCGCAACGCGGGGGCCAAGGGCGTGTACTTCCTCGACCCGGACGACATCACGCTGGAGCTGATCCAGCCGGCCCCGCGGGCGTGACCGGCGTCGATCTCTTCCGCCTGGACGGCCAGACCGCGGTGGTCGTGGGCGGCGCGGGTGGCCTCGGCGCCGCCATGGCGCGCGGCCTGGCCGCGGCCGGCGCGGCGGTGGCGGTGGCCGACGCCAACGCGCCCCAGGCCAAGCTGGTCGCCGACGGCATCGCCGCCGCGGGTGGGCGGGCCCTCGCGGTGGCGGTGGACGTGGCCGACGCGGCGAGCGTCGAGCGCATGGCGGTGGAGGTGGAGGCCGCGCTCGGCCCCATCGACGTGCTCGTCAACAGCGCGGGCATCACCCACCGGAGCCCCGCGGCCGATTTCCCGGAGGCGGCGTGGCACCGGGTGATCGCGGTGAACCTGACCGGGGTGTTCCTCGGCTGCCAGGTGGTGGGCCGGCGCATGCTCGCGCGGCGGCGCGGGCGCATCGTCAACATCGCCTCGATCGCGGGCCAGATCGGGCTCACCGGGACGGTCGCGTACGCGGCGAGCAAGGGCGGCGTGGTCATGCTCACCCGCGCGCTCGCGGTCGAGTGGGCGCCCCACAACGTCCGGGTCAACGCCATCGCCCCGTCGTGGTTCGAGTCCAACATCGGCGATCTGATCCACCGCGAGCCGGGCTATGCCGAGCGCGCGATGCGCCGCGTGCCGGCCGGCCGCATGGGCACCCCCGACGAGCTGATCGGCGCCGTCCTCTACCTGGCCTCCGACGCCTCCACGATGGTCACCGGCCACGTCCTCGCCGTCGACGGCGGCACCCTCGCCTCCTGAATGGGGCCTAGCGCTGGAGGGATTCGTGGATGGCGAGGGTGAGGGCGCCGAAGGCGGGGTGGGCGCGGGAAGCGACGGTGCGGGGCCGCGGGTGCGGGACGTCGAACACGCGGGCGAGGCGGCCCGGGCGCGGGGTCATCACCACCACGCGGTCGGCGAGGAACACCGCCTCGGGGATCGAGTGGGTGACGAACACGATGGTCTTGCGCTCCCCGCTCGCCTCGCCCCACACCCGCAGGAGCTCGAGGTTCATCTCGTCGCGCGTCATCGCGTCGAGGGCGCCGAACGGCTCATCCATGAGCAGCAGCGGTGGATCGAGCAGCAGCGCCCGGCACAGCGACGCACGCTGCTGCATCCCGCCCGATAGCTCGCGCGGGAGCTTCTGCGCGAACTCGGCGAGCCCCACCAGGTGGAGCAGCTCGGCCGCGCGCTCGCGGTAGGCCCGGGGATCGAGCCGCGAGAGCTCGGCGGGGAGCAGGACGTTCGCCTCGATGCTCCGCCACTTCAGCAGCACCGGGGCCTGGAAGACCATGCCGACCGACGCGAGGGGGCGCACCACCGGCCGGCCGTCGACCTCGACCCGGCCCCGGCTCGGCGGCCGCAGCCCCGCGATGATCCGCAGCAGCGTCGACTTGCCGCAGCCGGACGGCCCCACGATCGCGACCAGCTCGCCGCGACCCACCGCGAGGTCGATGTCCCGCAGCGCCTCGACCGGGCCGGACGCGGTGGGGTAGGTCATCCCCACCCCGTCGAGCCGGATGAGATCGGCCACGCCGGCCGGTCAGCGCACGGACTTGGGCAGCTCCACCTTGGTGAGGAACTCGTTCGTGTAGACCGCCTTGCACTCGACCTTGGTGGGCACGCCCATGTAGGTGTTGACCAGGTCGACCGAGTCGCACATCTTCTTCTCGTCCATCCAGCCGATGCCGTTCTTGGCGTACCGGTCGGTCTTCATCAGATCGAGGCCCATCATCATGTTCGGCTCGATGATCGAGAGGTCGATCTCGGGCACGCGCTTCTTGAAGATCTCGAGCGCCGACTTGGGGTCGCTCATGACGTCGCGCCAACCCAGGTAGGAGGCCTCGAGGAACGCCCGCAGCATCGGGGCGCGCTCCTTCATCGTCTTCTCGCTCGCGATGATCGACATGCTGTACATGTCGAAGCCGTGGTCGGCCCACGGCAGCATGACCGCATTGCCCTTGCCCACCGCCTTCTCGTAGAACGGCAGCCCGGTGGTGTAGTCCGCCACCGCGTCCACCCGCTTCTCGGCCAGCGCCGGCACCTTGGCCGCCGGCTCCACGTTCACCCAGGTCACCTTGGTCTGGTCGATGCCGTTCAGGCGCGCGAAGGCGGGGAACATCTGCCGCTGCCCGTCGCCGGGCGGCGCGGCCACCGTCTTGCCCTCGAGGTCCTTCGGCTTCGTGATCGGCGCGTCCTTGCGGCTCCACACGTTGAGCGGGCTCTTGTCGAACACCATCCCGACCACCTTCACCTTGGCGCCGCGCGCCGAGGCGGCGATGACCACCGCGCTGTCGGCCAGCCCGACGTCGGCCCGACCGGTGTCCACCTTGGCGATGGAGTCGCCCGAGCCCTTGGAGTTCTGCATGTCGACGTCGAGGCCCCGCTGGCGGTAGTAACCCTTCTCGAGCGCCACCCAGTAGGCGGCGTGGTCGCCGACCGGGAACCAGTTGAGCGCGAAGATCACCTTCTGCGGAGCCGGCTGCGCCGACGGGGCGCCCGAGCCGAGCCCCACCATCACCGCGGTCACGAGGAGTCCGATCGAGAGCGAGAGGCGTCGCATGGCGTGTTCTCCTTTCAGTCCACGGTTTCCGCCCACGGCGCGATGCGCCGTGCGGCGAGCACCACCAGGCCGTACACCGCGAGGCCCACCACCGAGATCCACACCAGCGCCGCGAAGGCCACCGGGGTGTTCATGCTGCCCTGGGTGGTGATGATCACGTAGCCGAGACCCTGCTGCGAGGCCACGAACTCGCCCACGATGGCGCCCACCACCGCCGCGGTCGCGGTCACCTTGAGCGCGCTCAGGATGTAGGGGTAGGCGTTGGGGATCCGGATCGTGGCGAAGACCTTCCACTTCGGCGCGTTGAAGACGCGCCCGAGGTCGAGCAGCTCCTCGTCCACCTGCGAGAGGCCGACCGCGGTGTTGATCACCACCGGGAAGAAGCCGATCAGCGCGCCGATCAGCATGTTAGGCAGCACCCCGTAGCCGAGCCAGAGGAGGAAGAGCGGGGCCACCGCCACCTTGGGCAGCGTGTTCACGAACACCAGGAAGGGCACCAGCGCCCGCGACAGGACCGGCGACCACGCCACCGCCACCCCGAGGGCCACCCCGACGACCCCGGCCAG
>DATFAJ010000127.1:0-14361 GCA_035254745.1 Candidatus Methylomirabilota bacterium
ATTTGCGACTCGACGCGCGTTTCTTTGGGACTCCGGGAGGATCGTCGAGGAAGGGGGCCCGCGCGCGCGAGTCCCGAAACGGTAGGATTTCTAGGAGCCGCGATCGGTCCCCGCCCCCCGGGGGCCGGGGGGGCGCGAACAGACGGGTTGCGGTGGGGTTGCGTCAAGTGCCCCGCGGTGCCGTGTTCTGCACCCCCCTCACCCGCAACCCGACGGGACGCCGAGTAGGCGGACGTTACCTGGTAACTTTTTCAGCCTCCAGCATCAGGGCATCCTCGCTCGGCGTCACCTTCACCCCGTGGGTCGGCTGCTGCCGAAGATGGCGAACGCCCTCGGTTTTCGCGTCCGGCTCGGTGCGAAAGACCACCTCGTAGCCACAGTGGGTGCAGGTCATCGTGTAGCTCGGCATGGCGTTCTCCTCCTCTTGAAACGCGGGGAATCAGCAAGAGGGATGCCATCGCCGACCTCCCATCGCAGTGCTAGAATCGCGCCGATCATGACCGGCTGCCTGATCAGGAACGCGCGCATCCTCGACGGCACCGGCCGCGAGCCCTTCGCCGGCGCGGTGCGCGTGGAGGGCTCCCGCATCGTGGAGGTCGCGACGGCCCGGCGAGCTCGGCCTCGTGAAGCCGGGTGCCCTCGCCGATCTCCTGCTGGTCGACGGCGGTCCCCTCGCCGACATCGCGATCCTGCAGGACCACTCCGCGCTACTGATGATCATGAAGGACGGCGCGCTCCACAAGTCGCCCTGAGAGGAAGGCCGGCGTGATCAGGAAGCTTCCGTCGGGGAAGTACCGGCTGTACTCGCGCAAGAAGGACCCGCGCACCGGCCGACGTCGCAACCTCGGGACGTTCCGGACCCGGGCCGCCGCGCTCCAGCACGAGCGCGCGGTGCAGTTCTTCAAGCGCCGCGGCTGACCCGACGCGGCCGTGAGCCGGGCGCGTCTCTTCCGCTCCCTCAAGGGCCTCGACCTGGAGGCGGTCGCCGCCATCCTCGCCGGCCAGCCCGAACTGCTCCGCGCCACCGACGACCGTCGGCGCAACCCCCTCCACTTCCTCTGCAGCCTGCCCGCGAGCGCCCGGACCCGCGCGCGCTCGATCAAGCTCGCGCGCCACCTGCTCGGCCTGGGCATCGACATCGACGCGCCCGCCTTCGTCGAGGGCGCGTTCCGGGCCACGCCGCTCTGGTACGCGATCTCGCGGGGGCACAACCTCCCGCTCGCTCGCTTCCTCCTCCAGCAGGGCTCGACTCCCGAGTACTGCCTGTGGGCGGCCGGATTCAAGGACGACGTGGAGGCGATCGACCTGCTGGTCCGGCACGGGGCGAGCATCGATCCGGTCACCGAGGACGAGACCCCGTTCCTGAGCGCGATCAAGTGGAGCCACTTCGCGGCCGCCGAGCGGCTGCTGCACCACGGGGCCAACGTCAACTTCCAGAACTCCACGGGCGTGACCGCCCTGCACCTGGTCCTCAAGAAGGACAGCGCCCCCCGGCACGTCGAGATGCTGCTGCGCCACGGCGCCGACCCGACGCTTCGGAGCAAGGACGGCAAGAGCCCGCTCGACCTGGTCGCCAAGCGCCGCGACAAGACCTACCTCAACCTCCTCACCCGCCGGTGACCCACGTGGCAGAACACGGTCTCAGCGAGGCGCCGTGACCGGAGACGAGCGCCGGTACTACGCGACGCAGAGCCGGGTCTCCGACCCGGGCGACCGGGCGCGGCTCCTGGATGCCCTGCCCGCGGAGCCGGGCCGCCTGGTCGCCGCGGTCTCGGCGCTGGTGCTGCACCCGCTCTTCGTCGGCCCGCTCGGCATCACCCTGCCGGGCGACAGCGCCGATGACGTCGAAAGCCGCACGGTGCCGAGAATCCTCGATCGGATCCTCGCGCGCGACCCGGCCCCCCTCGACGAGCCGCGGCCGCCCGCGCGGCGCTTCATCGGCATCTGCCGCGACTACGCCTTGCTGGCGTGCGCCGCGCTCCGTCACCACCGCGTCCCGGCGCGCGTCCGCGTCGGCTTCGCCAACTACTTCACGCCGGGCTATCTCGAGGACCACTGGGTCTGCGAATACGCGGCCGGCGACCGCTGGCGGCTGCTCGACCCCGAGCTCGCCGACGGCGTCCGAACGCACTTCGGGATCGCGTTCGACCCGGCCGACGTCCCGCGGGACGCGTTCCTGGTCGCCGGGGAGGCCTGGCGACGGGCGCGCGCGGGCGCGGTCGACCCCCAGACGTGCGGCGTGCCCCGGATCGGCGTCGTGGGCGCCGGCTTCATCGCGGCGAGCGTGGCCCGAGACCTGGCCGCGCTCAACAAGCGCGAGATGCTGGCGTGGGACGTCTGGGGCCTCCCGCTCGCGCTTCGACCCGGCGTCCCGGTGCCCGAGGCGACCGCCCGCCGTCTCGACGCGGTGGCGGCGCTGACCGCCGGGCCCGAGCTCGACTGGCCCGCGGTGCGCGACGCGCATGACCGGGACGATGGCTTCCGGGTGCCCGCGGTCGTGACCAGCTTCACCGCGCGCGGGCCGACCCAGGTCGCGGTCGACGTCGAGCCGCCCCCGGCGCCCGCGACCCCGTAGCGCTCGACCCGGCCCTCGCCCACCGGCCAGGCAGCCGCCACCGGCCGGGCAGGCTTGTCCTGGCGGCGCCTCTGGGAGTACGATCGCGCCACGAGGAGCTTCCCCGAAGCGCCAAGGAGGGCGTTCATGCTCGAGCGGCTCATCTCCGGCGACAACCACATCGATCTCACCTACTGCCCGCCCGATCTCTGGTCCAGTCAGGCGCCCTCGAAGTGGAAGCTCCTGGTGCCCCGCGTGGAGGAGCTGGAGGACGGCTGCCACTGGTTCGTGGAGGCGCAGGACAAGGGGATGTGGAACGGGGTGGGCCCCGGCTTCCTCAAGCGCACGCCGGGCACCTTCGCGCGGATCGACGAGATGGCCTCCTGCGGCTTCGAGTGGGACCACCGGGCGGGGGCCAGGCCCCGGCCAACCACGCCCGAGCTGCGCCTGGCCGACCTCGACCGCGACGGGCTCGACGCGGAGGTCGTCTACGGCTGCCTCATGATCAACGACATGATCGCGAGCGGCGAGCGCCGCGCGTGGGCCAATGCGATCTACAACGACTGGGCCGCCGACTTCGCGAAGAAGTCGGACCCGAACCGCATCTACCCGCTCGCCATCGTGCCCAACAACGATCCCCAGGTGGCGGCGGCCGAGGTGCGGCGCTGCGCCAAGATGGGGCTCAAGGGCGGCGACCTCGGCTTCAAGTCCATGTCCATCCCGCTCTACCAGCACGAGTGGTACCCGCTCTGGGAGGCGGCCGCCGAGTGCCACTTCCCGATCGCGTTCCACTCGACCGGGTTCAAGGCGGTGCGCGCCCCCGACACCCCCGCGATGGAGCAGCAGTACATGCTCCAGTGGCGGCTGGTGCGCTCCTCGCTCTTCCAGCTCGACACCATGGAGGTGCTGGTCTCGATCATCACCTCCGGGGCGTGCGAGAAGTATCCCGACTTCAAGTTCGTGCTGGGCGAGTCCGGGGTGACCTGGCTGCCCTACGTGTTCGATCGCTTCGACACCGAGTACGAGGACCGCGCCCGGGGCCTCGGCTTCTCGATGAAGCCGAGCGACTACTTCAAGCGCCAGGGCTACGTCACCTATCAACAGGACATGTTCCTCGAGCCGATCATCCCGCTGGTGGGCGAGGACAACATCATCTGGGGCGCCGACTACCCGCACCCCGACTGCGTGTGGCCCGACTCGCGCCGCCACCTCGAGAAGAACCTCGGCCACCTGCCCGAGCGCGTGCAGCGCAAGATCACCTACGACAACGTGGTCAAGCTCTACAACCTCCGCTGAGCGAAAGGACCCCATGACCACCACCGCGCTCGAGATTCCGTCGCTCAAGGGAAAGGTGTCGGACGAGGAGTGGGCCGTCCGCGTGGACCTGGCCGCCGCCTACCGCCTGGTGTCGCGCTACGGCTGGGAGGACCTGGTCTTCACCCACATCTCGGCCCGGGTCCCGGGCACCGAGGACCAGTTCCTGATCAACCCCTACGGCCTCTTCTTCGACGAGATCACCGCGTCGAGCCTGGTCAAGATCGACCAGGAGGGCAACAAGCTCGGGGACTCGCCGTTCAGCGTGAACGCGGCCGGCTTCATCATCCACAGCGCGATCCACGGCGCCCGCCACGACGCCAAGTGCGTGCTCCACACCCACACCGCGAACGGCGTCGCGGTCTCCACCCAGCGGGCCGGGCTGCTGCCGATCTCGCAGCACTCGCTGTTCGTGCTCAACAGCGTGGGCTATCACGACTTCGAGGGCCCGGCGCTCGACGCGGACGAGAAGCCGCGCCTGGTGGCGGACCTGGGCGACAACCGCTGCCTGATCCTGCGCAACCACGGGCTGCTCACGGTGGGTGAGACGGTGGCGGACGCCTTCGTCAACATGTACTACCTCGAGGCCTCGTGTCAGATCCAGGTGCGCGCCCAGTCGGGCGGCGGGGAGCTGATCTCGGTGCCCAAGGAAGTCATGGACCGGGGCTACGCGAACGCGGTCGCGAACCAGCGGCGCAACGGCGGCCAGGGCCGGCTGGTGTGGCCGGGCCTCCTCCGCCGGCTGGACCGCACGGACTCCTCCTTCAGGAATTGACCCGCCCCGAGTCCTCGCTGCGCTTCGGCTCCGCCGCCGGCGGGCGGCGCAGCGAGGACGGCCCGCTGCTCACCGGCGGCGGCCGCTTCACCGACGACGTCGCCGTGCCGGGCCAGGCCCACGCCGTCTTCGTGCGCTCGTCCGTCGCCCACGCGAGGATCCGTGGCGTGGACTCGAGCCGGGCGCTCACCTTGCCCGGCGTCCTCGCGGTCCTGACCGGGGCCGACGCCCGGGCCGCCGGCCTCGGGGCGATCCCCCCGGCCGCGTCCTTCCCCGGCCGCGGCGGCAAGCCGCTCGCCGCCGCGCCCATTCCCCCGCTCGCGATCGATCGGGTCCGCTACGTGGGCGAGGCGGTCGCGATCGTGATCGCCGAGACCCCCGAGCAGGCGGCCGACGCCGCCGCCGCGGTGGCGGTCGATCTCGACCCGCTCCCGGCGGCCGCCGACGTGGAGAGCGCGCTGGCCCCGGGCGCCCCCGCGATCTGGCCGGACGCGCCGGGCAACGTGGCCTTCGACTGGGCGGACGGCGACGCCGCCGCGGTGGAGGCGGCGATGGCGGCCGCGGCCCACGTGGCGCGGGTCCGGCTGCACGACACGCGCCTCGCCCCGGCCGCGATGGAGCCGCGCGCGGCCATCGGCCAGTGGAGCCCCGCCGACGGGCGCTACACCCTCACCGCCACCACCCAGGGCGTCGCGGTCGTCCGCCGGCTGCTGGCGGAGGGCGTGCTCAAGATCCCGGTCCAGCAGCTCCGGGTGATCACCCCCGACGTGGGCGGGGGCTTCGGCATGAAGGTCCAGGCCTACCCGGAATACGCGGCGCTGCTCTTCGCGGCGCGGCGGGTCGGCCGACCGGTGAAGTGGCGGGCCACGCGCGTGGAGAGCTTCCTGGCCGACACCGCCGGCCGCGACGGCATGCTCGAGGCCGAGCTGGCCCTCGACGCGGGCGGGCGGTTCCTCGCCCTCCGCATGCGCAGCCGGGTGGGGCTCGGCGCCTACGTCACCGCGTTCGCGGCGGTGTTCGGCACCAACAACACCAAGAACTGCCTGTCGAGCGTCTACCGCATCCCGGCCATCGGCATCGACGTGACCCTCGCGTTCACCAACGCGGCGCCGCTCGGACCCTATCGCGGCGCGGGGCGGCCCGAGGCGCTCTACGTGATCGAGCGGCTCATCGACCAGGCCGCGGGCGCGCTCGGCATCGACCGCGTCGAGCTGCGGCGCCGCAACCTGATCCCGCCCGCGGCCATGCCCTACCGCACGCCCAACGGACCGGTCTACGACAGCGGGGAGTTCGAGGCCGTGCTGGACCGCGCGATCGAGCTGGCCGACTGGAAGGGCTTCCCGGCGCGGCGCGCCGCCTCGGAGCGGACCGGCCGCCTGCGCGGCATCGGGCTCGGCTGCTTCCTCGAGGTGGCGGGCGGCATCCTGGACGAGACGGTGGACCTGCGCTTCGGCGCCGACGGCACGGTGGCGCTCCACACCGGCGCGCAGCCGATGGGCCAGGGCCACCTCTCGACGTTCCCGCCGGTGATCGCGGCACGGCTCGGCATCGATCCGGCCGCGGTGCGCCTCGTCCAGGGCGACAGCGACCTGGTCCCGGCCGGCACCCCGAGCGTGGCATCGCGCTCCATGATGATGGCGGGCAGCGCGGCCGCGCTCGCCTGCGACGGCGCGGTCGACAAAGGGCGCCGCGTGGCGGCGCACTACTTCGAAGCGGCCGTCCCCGACGTGGAGTTCGCCGCCGGGCAGTTCCGAGTCCGCGGCACCGACCGTGCGATCGGCCTGCTCGATCTGGCGTCCCGCGCCCGCGCGCTGCCCGGGCTACCCTCGGATCTCACCGACGGCCTCGACACCACCGCCAAGTTCGTCTCGCCCCAGATGAGCTTCCCCAACGGCTGCCACGTGACCGAGGTCGAGATCGATCCGGAGACCGGCCGGGTGGCGGTGGTCGGCTATGCCGCGGTGGACGACGTGGGCCGCATCGTGCACGAGACCATCGTGGAGGGACAGATCCACGGCGGCATCGCGCAGGGCCTGGGTCAGGTGCTGGGCGAGCACGTCGTCTACGACGAGCACGGCCAGCTCCTCACCGCCTCGTTCATGGACTACATGCTGCCGCGCGCCGACGACCTGCCCGCGCTGCGGGTGGGCCACCACGGTGTCCCCTGCACCACCAACCCGCTCGGGGTGAAGGGCGCGGGCGAGTCGGGCGTGGCCGGCGCGCTGCCCTCGGCGGTGAACGCGGTGCTCGACGCCCTCGGGACGCGCGGGGTGCGCGCGCTCGACCTGCCGATGTCACCGGCGCGCGTCTGGGCCGCCCTCCGCCCGTCCACCCCCGGAGACATTGACCGGTCGCGACGGGCTCGCTAGGCTCTTCGCATGACTGGCCCGCACGTCCCGACGCGACGCTGGACGCGCGTCGAGTATCACCGCTTGATCGAGGCGGGCATCTTTCGCCCTGGCGATCCCGTCGAGCTGCTCGGGGGCCAGATGATCGTCGCCGAGCCCCAGGGCAGCCGTCACTTCGCGGCCCTGCGCGCCACCCAGGAGGCGCTGCGGGCCGCCTTCGGTGCCGGGTGGGAGATCCGCGGCCAGGGGCCGATCGCGCTCGACGAGGAGTCCGAGCCCGAGCCCGACCTCGCGGTGGTGCCCGGGACCTTTCGCGACTATCGGGCCGCTCACCCGTCCAGCCCGGCCCTCGTGGTCGAGATCAGCGAAACCAGCCTCGCGCTGGATCGCGCTCACAAAGGCAGCCTCTACGCCCGGGCCGGGCTGGCGGACTACTGGATCGTGAACCTGCCCGAGCGACGGCTCGAGGTGTATCGGGACCCCGAGCCCGACTCGACCACTCCATTCGGGTGGCGATACCACTCGGTCACGGTCCTGGAGCCGGGCGCCTCCGTGTCACCGCTCGCCCGGCCCGATCGGCGCCTCCAGGTCATCGGCCTCTTCCCCTGACCCTGTCTCCACGTCCTTTCAGGGCTTTGCGCCCTGGTGGGAGAGGAAGTGCGCGAGGTCGATCAGATCCTGGTCGGAGAGCCCGGCCAGCTCCTGCGACATGGCTCCGCCGTAACCGAGCCGCGCGCCGCTCTTGTACTCCCGCATGGCCTTGAGCAGGTATTCCTCCCGCTGATTGGCCAGGCGCGGCATCTGCTCGCGGCCCGAGAAGTCCGGGTTGTGGCAGACCCCGCAGGGATGGCGCAGGGTGAGCGTCCGGCCGCGGGCGAAGCGGGCGGGGTCGGCCGCCTCCTCGGGCGGCGGGGGTGGCGGCAGCTTGGTCACGCGCTCGGCGAAGGCCATCAGGTCGTCGTTGGTGAGCCCCTTGGCCGCCGCGATCATGGCCGCGCTGTCCCGCCGGCCCTCCCGGAAGAGGAAGAGCTGGGCGACGACGAAGAACGAGGGCTGCCCCCCGAGGGACGGCGTCTCGGGGATGCGCGACTGGCCGTCGGCCCCGTGGCAGGCCAGGCAGACCGTGAACCGCTCGTCCACCGTCTGGGCCCGGGCGACCGCCGCCGGCGCGAGGAGCGCGAGGGCGACGAGGGCGGCTAGGTAAGGCACGCGGAGGGATGATCGCGGGCCGGGAACGATCGTACCGTTCCCGGCCCGCGGCGAGACGTCACTTCTTGCCGTAGCTGATCCGGTACACCGCGCCCGCGTGGTCGTCGGAGACGAGCAGCGAGCCGTCCTTCATGACCAGCACGTCGACCGGCCGCCCGAGATAGGCGTTGTTCTCGACGAGGCCGGTGAGGAAGGGCTCGGCGGACTTCACGGTGCCGTTGGGATTGAGGAATACCGCGATCACGTCGGCCGCGTACTTCTGGGTGCGGTTCCACGGCCCGTGGCGGGCGATGAAGATCGCGTTCTGGTACTTCGGCGGGAACATCTTGCCGGTGTAGAAGCGCATGCCGAGCGGGGCCGAGTGCGGCCCGAGCAGGAGGATCGGCTTCACGAAGTCGTCGCAGGCCTTGCCCCAGCCGAACTGCGGGTCGGCGAAGTCGCCCTGATGGCAGTAGGGAAAGCCGAAATGTTCCTGGCCCGGCCTGGTGACCCGGTTCAGCTCGTCGTTGGGCAGGTCCTCCGAGAGCCAGTCGCGCTGATTGTCGGTGAAGTACAGCTCGCCGGTCTTGGGGTGGAAGTCGAAGCCCACCGTGTTGCGCACGCCGCGGGCCACGATCTCCATGCCGCTGCCGTCGAGGTTCATGCGGCGGATCTGGGCGTACTTCTCCGGATCGGGCTCGCAGATGTTGCAGTTCGCGCCCACCGGGACGTACAGCTTGCCGTCGGGCCCGATCTTGATGAACTTCCAGCCGTGCGGCACGTCGCCCGGAAGCTTGTCGGTGACCAGCACCGGCGCGGGCGGGTTGTCGAGCTTGGCCTCGATGTCGTCGTAGCGGGTGATGTCCTTCGGGGTCGCGACGTAGAGCGAGCCCTTGTGGAACTCGATCCCGTTCGGCAGCATCAGCTTCTCCGCGATGGTCTTCACCTCGCGGGTGCCGCCCTTGTCCACCAGCGCGTAGATCTTGCCCGCCCCGAACAGCGAGCTGACGAAGACGGTGCCCTTGTCGCCCTGCCGGAGCCCGCGCGCGTCGAAGACGTTGGCCGCGTAGATCTCGACCTTGAAGCCGGGCGGCACCTTCATCTTGGCGATCGGCAGCTTGTCGGCGGGGGTGGGAATCGGAAACGCGGGCACCGGCGCCATCTGCGCGCCCGCGCCGGCCTGGGGCCGGCCGACGGCCCAGAAGGGCACCTCCTCCTGCTTCGGAGGCGCGGCCGGCGGCGTGGTGGTCTGCTGGGCGATGACCGGCCACGCGAAGAGCGCGAGACCGGCGACGGCGACGATCAGGGATCCGATCCGCCGCGCCATCGAGGCGTGTGTCATGACGACCCTCCCCTGGGTCCTGCGGGGTGCGCTTTTCCTGTCGCGGGCCGCATGCTAGCGCGGGGCCGCCCCCAGGTAAAGGGGTGCCGCGCCAGGGCGGCCGAGGCTGGTAGAATCGGCCCGTGACGACCTCTGCCGCGCCCTTGATGCTGGACACCCCGATCCCCTCGCCTCGCGCCTGGCAGGGCCCGACGCTTGCGCGCGACCGCTACCTGATGCCGATCCCGGCCCCCGTCCTGGCCGAGCTCGACGCGGCGCTGGCGGAGCTGCGGCGCGCCCCGGTACCCACCCTGCTGCTCCAGCCCGAGCACTTCGCGCTTGCGGCCGCCGCGCGCTTCATGGAGGAGGTCCGGCGGAGCCTCGAGGACGGCCCGGGCTTCGTGTTGCTCGATCGGCTCCCGGTCGACGCCATGAGCCGCGACGAGGCGATCGCGCTGTACTGGGTCCTGATGAGCTTCCTCGAGCCACCGGTCGCCCAGGAGTGGAAGGGCACCGTGATCTACGACGTGCGCCACGACGGGGGCGAGTACACCGCCGACACGCGCGGCGCCCTCACGCCGGAGGCGCTCGAGATGCACACCGACAGCAGCATGGGCGAGGCGCCTCCGAGCTACGTCAGCCTCTTTTGCCTGCGATCGGCGAGGACCGGCGGCATGAGCATCGTATCGAGCGCGGCCGCGGCCCACAACCACTTCCTCGCCGAGCATCCCGCCCTCCTGCGGCGCCTGTACGAGGTCTTCTACCGGGATCACCAGGAGTACCAGGCGGCCGACGCGGCCGCGACCAACTTCCGCCCCGTCTTCGCGTGGGACGGCCGGCTGCGCACGCGCTTCAACGCGCGGCACATCGTGCGGGGCTACGAGAAGACCGGGCGCGTCCTCGACCCCGAGGGCGCGCGCGCAGTGCGCCTCATGGACGAGTTCCTGGGCGACCCCGCACACCGGCTCGACCTGTGGCTCGAGCGCGGCCAGATCCAGGTGCTGAACAACCGCGTGATCGTCCACGGCCGCACGCCCTACCAGGACCAGGACGACCCCGAGCTGCGCCGTCACCTGGTGCGGCTCTGGCTGCGCGCCGGCGACCGCCGCCAGTTCCGCGGCTAGAGCGCGGCGACCCGGCGGCTAGGAGGGACGGCCCGCCCGGGCCTGTGACCGGTAGCGCTCCGGGATCGTCTCCAGCCGGTCGGTCAGGTGCAGGACTCCCTGCCCGTCCGTCCAGCGGTAGATCCGGGTGTTGCCCGGCGGCTCCCGCCGGCTCGACACGGGCGTCGGCGCCACCGGCTCGCCGGCGGGCGGTACCGATGACGGCGGCGCCGAGGGCGGATTCGGGATCCACACCCACCGGTACGGAGCCGTGAGGCCGTCGCCGCGCAGCTCCCACCGGCCGGTCGGGTACTGGATGACACTGGGCATGGCCGCGGCCGATGGCGCGAGCGCCAGCGCTCCCCCCGCCACGGGCGCGTACGCCGGCGCGGAGCCGTAGCCCGGGCCGGAGTCGTACGGCAGGTCCGGGCCGTACCAGAAGGGCGGCGCGAAGACGACCACGCCGCCGCGGAAGAGCCGGTGGCCGAACCCCCGGGCTCCGGGCGAGTGGGGATGAAAGCCGGGATGGGTGGCGCCAGCGCCGCCGCCGACCCGCGCTCGGCCGCCGCCCATGCGCTGGGCGATGGCATCGGTCGGCGCGACCGCCAGCCAGGCGGCCACGACCACCAGGACGACCCGGCCCGCGACGCTACCGCTCATGGCTCCCTCCCCCCGACGATGGCCCGAGTGTGCGCCCCGGTCACCGACGCGTCAACTCGCGAAGGCGACGACGGCGATCACCGACGCGGCGGCGCGCCGCCGGCGCGGCGGCGCCCGCCGCTGACCAGACGACGAGGGTCGACAGGATGCTCAGGACGGCACGGAGAGCCCGCGAGGGCGACGTGGGCGGGAATGACGGCATGGGCAGAGAACCTCCTTTCGTGGGCCGCGACGAGTAGAGCCCACCGCCTGGACCGTGGATCGCCCCCGGGGTAGGATCACCGGGCCATGCCCGCGCCCCGTGGGATCCCGGTCGGTCTCAACATCTGGTCGCGTCTCGTCGAGGACACCTTTCCGTACTACGACCAGACCGTCGCGCCGTTCGACTCGCTCTGGCTGCCCGACCACGTGCAGTACGGCGCCAACAAGGTGGCGGAGGGCTGGACGCTGCTCACCTGGGCCCTGGCGCGCTACCCGGACAAGCTCTGCGGGCACGAGGTGCTCTGCAACAGCTTCCGCAACCCGGCCCACCTGGCCAAGATGGCGGCGACCGCCCAGGCGCTCTCGGGCGGCCGCCTGGTCCTGGGCATCGGGGCCGGGTGGAACGAGGAGGAGTACCGGGCCTACGGCTGGCCCTACCTCACCGCGAAGGTGCGCATCGCCCAGCTCGCGGAGGCCATCGAGCTGATCCGGCGCATGTGGGCCGGGGGCCCGGTCGACCACCGCGGCGAGCACTACGCGGTCGTGGGCGCGCACTGCGAGCCTCGACCGAGCCCGATCCCGCCGGTGATGGTGGGCGGCTCGGGGGAGAAGTTCCTGCTGCGGGTGGTCGCCCGACACGCCGACTGGTGGAACTACGTGTGGAAGGGCCCGGAGGCCTATGCGCACAAGCAGGAGGTGCTCAAGGCCCACTGCCGCGAGGTCCGGCGCGACTACGACGAGATCCAGCAGGTGGTCCGCGTCGGCATCCTGATCGCGGAGAGCGAGCGCGAGGTCCTCCGCCTCAAGGCGGCGCCGGGAACGCGCTCGCTCGCCGACATCCAGCTCGTGGGCACGCCGGCCCAGGTGACCGAGGCGCTCCAGGGGATCGTCGCGCAGGGGGCCGATCGGCTCACCGTCAACTTCGCCGATGTGCCGCGGCCGGAAGGCACCTGGCTCTTCGCCGCCGCGGTGCTGCCCCACCTCGCCTAGCGCTCCGGGCCTGCCGTGCGCGGGTCGCCACGGGCGGCTTGTGGAGCGTGGCCGCGCGCAGGACGGCGCCCGCGGCCCGCAGCGTGAGCAGGCGCGAGCGGGATCCGGGAAACTCCGACCCGGTAGCATCTTCTCGCGGGGCATCGCGTCCGCGCCGGCGAGCGCGGTTTTCCCGCGGATCACGCGGGCTGCCGCGCGGCACGTCGGTTGCACTCACTCGAGCGCATGGCCCGCTTCCACCTCGGCTCGCTGAGCGATCGAATCGTGCGCCCGGTCGTCTTCTTCCCGCTCCTGGCCGTCCTCGCGGTGCTCGCGGTCTCCGGCGTCATCCAGGCCGGGCTCGCGGCCACCGACCGCTGGGACCGGAGCGTGGCGGCGCGCATGGAGTACTACCGTGCTCATCAGCCCACCGTGCTGGTGAGCCGGTACGAGGAGCGCCTGCGGGCGGTTCGGGTCGCGCTCCGAAAGCGCGGCTTCGACGCGGGGCCGACCGGTGCCGTCATGGGCCCGCACACCGCCGAGGCCCTGCGGTCCTTCCAGCGGCGCCAGGGGCTGCCGGTCACCGGTCGGGCCGACGAGTCGACCGTGACCGCGCTCGGCCTCGAGCCCTAGCCCCCCGCCGCGGGCGGGCGCAACGGCCGCGGGTGCTATCATGCCCGCGGCCATGGAGCTTCCCGCCCCCCGGCAGTCCGCGAGCCTCGCGCTCTGGGAGCGCGCCCGCCGGGTCATGCCGGGCGGCGTCTACGGTCACCAGAACGGCGCGGCCCTCGGCGAGGGTCATCCGCGCTTCCTCGCCCGCGCCGAGCGCTCGCGGGTGTGGGACGTCGACGGCAACGAGTACGTCGACTGGATGTGCGCCTACGGCCCGATGATCCTGGGCTACGGCCATCCCGCGGTGGAGTCGGCGGTCGCCGAGCAGGTGGCGGCGGGCGATTGCCTGCCCCTGCCCGGCCCGCGCATGGTCGAGCTGGCCGAGCGGCTGGTCGCGCTCACCCCGCGCGCGGACCTGGTCGTGTTCGGCAAGAACGGCGCCGACGCCACGAGCTGGGCGGTCGACGTGGCCCGCGCCCACACCGGCCGGCCCCGCATCGTCCGGGCGCGCGGCGCCTACCACGCGGCCCGCCCGTGGGCCCTGCCGCATCTCCCGGGCGTGCCCGCTCACCATCGGGACGAGCTGCTCGAGTTCGGGTGGAACGACCTCGACGGGCTGCGCGCGTGCTTCGCCGCGCACCCGGGGGAGATCGCGGTCGTCATGACCACCCCGTTCGACCACCAGACCGGCGCCGCGCCCGCGCCCGGCTTCTTCGCCGGGCTCCGCGCCCTCTGCGACGAGCACGGCGCGCTCTTCGCGATGGACGACGTACGCGCCGGCTTTCGCTTCCACCTGGGCGGCTCCTGCGAGCACTGGGGCGCCGAGCCGGACCTCATCTGCTACTCCAAGGCCATCGCCAACGGCCACGCCCTGTCCGCCGCCCTGGCGCGCGAGGCCCTGCGCGCGGCGGCCGAGCGCATCTACTTCACCGGCTCCTTCTTCTTCGCGAGCGGGGCGTTCGCGGCCGCGCTCGCCACCCTCGCGGTCCTCGAGCATACGGACGCCATCGGTCACATCCGGCGCATCGGCGGCCTGCTGGTCGCCGGGCTCGCGGAGCAGGCGGAGCGCCACGGGGTGTCGCTCTTGCCGGTGGGCCAGCCCGCGATGCCGGTGGTCCGCTTCGCGGACGACCCGGAGCGCGCGCGGATCCGCCGCTGGTGCTCGCTCGTCACGCGGGGCGGCGCCTACGCCCACCCCGCGCACAACTGGTTCGTCTCGGCCGCCCACACCGAGGAGGACGTGGCCCGCACCCTGGAGGCCTCCGAGCGGGCGTTCCGGGTGGTCGCGGCGGAGGCGTAGGCTAGCGGGCGTGGAG
>DATFAJ010000128.1:0-12349 GCA_035254745.1 Candidatus Methylomirabilota bacterium
AACGCCGCTCCGCTTGAGCAGGAGCGCCACCCGGGCGCTCGTGGCCTCGTTGGGTCAGGAGCAGTAGAGCACGACCTTCCGATCGAGCGGGATCTCCGCGCGGCGGGTCGCGATCGCTTCCGCGGGGATCCAGAGGGCCCCGGGGATCTTGTGTGGATCCGCGCCCACGTCGAGCGCGGAGCGGGTGTCGATGACGACCAGGTCCGGGTCGCCTCCGTCGAGGCGGCGCTTGAGCTCCGGCGGCTCGATGCGCGCCACCCGGAGGCTTCGCACGAAGAGCCGGCGCCGGACGAGCTTGG
Source organism: Candidatus Methylomirabilota bacterium (assembly GCA_035254745.1). Lineage (GTDB taxonomy): Bacteria > Methylomirabilota > Methylomirabilia > Rokubacteriales > CSP1-6 > CAMLFJ01. The sequence goes on from DATFAJ010000128.1 coordinate 300, forward strand.
TCAGGACGTAGCCGGCCAGGCCGACCCCGGCCGCGGCGAGGCCCCAGTGGCCGAGGCGGCTCGCCAGCTCGAGGAGCGGGGTCAGGGCGCCGCTCGAGACGTAGCCGAGCGCGATCCACGCGCCCGCCCACAGGAGCGCGGCCAGGGTATCGAGCAGGAGGAACGAGGCCCGGGCGAGCCCGACGATCCCGGCGAGCGGCGGTGCGATGGTGCTGAGACCCGGGAGGAACTTGGCGACGAGCAGCGCCCAGCGGCCCCGCCGCAGGAAGAGGTTCTCGGTGCGGCGGACGCACGAGTCCGGCTCGAGGGAGACGCGGCAGATCACGTCGAGAACGCGCTTGCCCCGCGCGCGCCCGAGCTCGTACCACGCGACGTCGGGCGGCAGGGAGGCGGCGAGCGCGGTCGCCAGGCCGGCGAGCACGCTCATGCGTCCGGTGCCCGCGAAGGCCCCGACGCCCAGCAGGAGCGGGACCGCGGGGATGGGCAGGCCGATCTGCTCGGCGAGCACGAAGGCGAACAGCACCAGGTAGCTGTCCATCGCCACATCGTAGCTTGACAGGGCCCGCGATCGCGCTATACGGGAGCCGGGAGGATCTCCACATGACCACGGTGATCGTGCGGGGCGGGATCGGCAGCCTCGAGCAGGAGGTGGTCATCGGGCGGCACCGCCTGGTGGCCGACGAGCCGGAGGGGCAGGGCGGCCACGACGCCGGGCCCTCGCCGTACGACTACCTGCTGGCCGCGCTCGGGACGTGAACGTCGATGACCGTCGCGCTGTACGCGCGACGCAAGCAGTGGCCGCTCGAGGGCGTCACGGTCACTCTCGGGCACTCGCGCATCCACGCGGTGGACTGCGCCGAGTGCGAGACCAAGGAGGGCCGGCTCGACCGGATCGAGCGCGAGATCGCGCTGGCCGGGCCGCTCGGCGACGAGCAGCGCGCGCGGCTCCTCGAGATCGCCGAGCGCTGCCCGGTGCATCGCACCCTCACCTCGGAGGTCAGCATCCGCACGAGGCTGGCCTAGGCCGGTCCTCGACGGGGACCCCCGGGCTCTTGACAACGCCTCCGGGCCGGGTGTAGTCATCTGCCCATCCAACGACGCTCGAGGGGCTCTTCTTTCGGAACTCACCCCCCGATCAACAGCAGCACAGCGCGGTTTGCTCGCAACGGTGCGGTGCCCATTTCATTTCAGGCCTGGGCTCGCTCACGCGGGCGCCCGGGCGGGGAGAGGGTCATGGAGGAAGACCGCAGCGCATTCGAGACGCTTGAAGCGGCATTCATCGAGGGTCGGCTCAGCCGCCGCGAGCTGCTCCGCCGGAGCGCCCTGATCGGAGCGAGCGCCGCCGCCGCGAACCTCCTCGGCTCGCTCGGCCTCGCCCGCTCGGCGCATGCTCAGGGTACGCCCAAGAAGGGCGGCACCCTCGTCATCGCCAAGGAGAGCGAGCTCGACATCCTCGACCCGCACAGCGCGGGCGGCTGGGTGACCTGGCGGGTCAGCAAGCAGATGCACGAGGGCCTCATCGACGAGGACCTCACCCAGGCCAACGTGCCCTACCCGAAGCTCGTCCCCAAGCTCGCCACCTCGTGGGACGTGTCCAAGGACTCGCTGACCTACACCTTCAAGCTCCGCAAGGGCGTCAAGTTCCACGACGGCACGAACTTCGACGCGGCGGCGGTGAAGTACAACATCGATCGCTGCGCGGCCAAGGACGCGCCCCAGTTCTACGCGCGGGCCAACGCCTACACCACGTGGATCTGGCAGTTCCTCAAGGAGGTGAAGACACCCGACGAGGGCACCGTGCAGATCGTCCTGCGCGAGCCCTACGGCGACTTCCTGCGCCAGCTCGTCCAGGGCGGCGGCGGCGCCGCGGTCTTCATCAGCCCCACCGCGCTCAAGAAGTACGGCAACGAGGGCATCGCCGAGCACCCGACCGGCACCGGGCCGTTCCGCTTCGTGGAGCGCGTGCGCGGCGAGAAGGTGGTCACCGAGCGCAACCCCAACTACTGGGGGACCGCGCCGTACCTCGACCGGATCATCGACCGGCCGATGCCGGAGCCGGCCGCGCGGATGACCGCGCTGCAGGCCGGCGAGGTCGACATGATCTACGTGCCCCATCCCGACGGCATCGCCGAGCTCAAGCAGAAGGGCTTCGTGCTCCAGCAGGGGCCGGCGCCCCACGTCTGGTACTTCGCCTTCAACCTCCGCGACAAGAACTACCAGGACGTGCGCGTGCGGCGGGCCATCAACATGGCCATCGATCGCGAGGGCATGGCCAAGCAGCTCCTGAAGGGGACCGCGGTGGCCGCCCGCGGGCTGCAGGCGCCCTGCTGCCCGTCCTACGATCCGAGCTTCAAGGACTATCCCTACGACCCCGCGCAGGCCAAGAAGCTGCTCGCGGAGGCCGGCTTCCCGAACGGGTTCGAGACGGTGTGGCAGACCTCGGTCGACGGCAGCGGCCAGCTCATCCCGGTGCCGATGGCGGAGTGGATCCAGCGCGACCTCGCCAAGATCGGGATCCGGATGAAGCTCCGCACCTACGAGTGGATCACCTACATCGGCTACTGGATCAAGGGCATGGAAGACGCCTCCAACAAGGTCGGCGGCCAGCAGATGAGCTGGGGGATGACGAGCGACTACTGGCTCGACATCGTCACCAACTCCTCGCACATCGCCCCCGCGGGCGGGGCCGGCCAGAACGGCGGCTACTACACCGGCGCCGACGCGATGCTGAACGCGGCGCGCCGCGAGATGGACGAGGGCAAGCGGGCGGCCCTCTACCGGAAGGTCAACCAGAAGCTCAAGGAGGACGCCCCCGCGGTGCCCATCATCAACGACCTCGCCCCGCTGATGCTGAGCCCCAAGGTGAAGGGCTTCGTCCACGCGCCCGAGGAGTGGTACGACATGACCACGGTCTGGCTCGCGTGAGCGCCCTCGTCGGCCCGGGAGGCGCAGGCCTCCCGGGCTGACCCCTCGCCATGCTCAAGTTCCTCGTCTACCGTGTCGCGACGATCGTGCCCGTGCTGCTCGGGGTGTCGATCGTGGTGTTCCTGATGATGAAGCTGATCCCGGGCGACCCCGCGGAGGCGATCCTCGGCCCCGCCGCCACCACCGAGAAGATCGAGATGGTGCGGAAGTCGCTCGGCCTCGACCGGCCGTTCTACGTGCAGTACGTGCGCTGGCTGTGGAAGGTGGTCCAGGGCGACTTCGGCACCTCGATCGCGGTCAACGTGCCCGTCGCCCAGCTCGTCTGGCCCAAGTTCTGGAACACGGTGCTGCTCACCGCGGGCAGCCTCGTGATCTGCATCGTGGTCGGCCTCGGGGTGGGCATCGTGTCCGGCACCCGCCAGTACTCGTGGTTCGACCGCATCAGCATGTCCCTCACCCTGGTGGTGGCCAACACGCCCGCGTTCTGGCTGGGTCTGATCCTCATGGTGGTGCTGGCGCTGTACCTCGGCTGGTTTCCCGCCACCGGCATGTACTCGATGCGGGCCTCGGAGAAGACGGTCGCCGACCTGATCCATCACATGGTGCTGCCCGCGATCACCACCGCCTCGGTGTCGGCCGCGATCATCGCGCGGCTCGTCCGCTCGTCGTTCCTGGACGTGATCCGGAAGCACTACATCACCGCGCTGCGGGCCAAGGGGCTGTCCGAGCGCGACATCATCCTGCGCCACGGGATGAAGAACGCCCTGCCCCCGATCATCAACATCGTGGGCCTGCAGGTGGGCTACCTGATGGGCGGGGCGCTGTTCACCGAGGTCGTGTTCTCCTGGCCGGGGATCGGGCTGCAGATCTACAGCTCGATCGTGGCCCGCGACCTGCCGGTGGTGCAGGCGGCGGTGCTGGTGACCACCTTCGTGTTCGTGCTGGTCAACCTCGGGACCGACGTCGTCGTCGCGGCCCTCGATCCCCGGATCCGGCGGGCCTGAGGAGACGTGCGATGAGCGTCGTGAATCTGCCCGTGAAGGAAGAGCCGCTCGATGGGCGGGGGCTGCCCCTCGACGCCGCCGAGGCCCAGATGTTCCGCCGGCCCTCGGAGTGGCGGATCTTCTGGGAGGCCTTCAGCCGGGACCGCCTGGCGGTCGGCGCGGCGGTGCTGATCGGTCTCGTGTGCCTGGTCTCGCTGCTGGCCCCGGTGCTGGCCCCCTACGACCCGACGGTGGGCGACAACGCCCTGCGCCTGGCTCCCGTCGGCACGCCCGGGCACCCGCTGGGCCTGGACGGGCAGGGGCGCGACATCCTGAGCCGGCTCATATGGGGCGGCCAGGTCTCCATCATCATCGCGCTGCTGCCGGTGACGGTGGCCAGCCTGATCAGCGTGCTGCTGGGCCTGGTGGCGGGCTTCTTCGGGGGCAAGGTCGACATGGTGATCATGCGTGCCCTCGACGTGTTCTTCGCCTTTCCCGCGGTGCTGTTGGCGGTGGCGATCGCGGGGGTGCTGGGCCCCGGGATGCTCAACGTGATGCTCTCGCTCACCATCGTGCTGATCCCGTACATCTCGCGGGTCGCCTACATGGCCACCGTCACGGTGAAGAGCGAGCTGTTCGTGGACCAGGCGCGGGTGTCGGGGGCGCGGCCGAGCCAGATCCTCTTCCACCACATCCTGCCGAACACGCTGTCGCCGGTGATCGTCTACGGCAGCACCCTGGTGGGCATCTTGATCGTGCTCGGGGCGGGGCTCTCCTTCCTCGGGCTCGGGATCACCCCGCCCCGGCCGGACTGGGGCATCATGTGCTCGGACGGGCGTAACTTCCTGTCGGTCGCGCCCCACGTCTCGGCGGTGCCCGGGATCATGCTGATCCTGGTCGCCATGTCCTTCAACATCGTCGGGGACGGGCTGCGAGACGCGCTCGACCCGAAGCTCCGCAAGTGAGCCCCGCGGTGAGCGACGCGCTGCTCGAGGTCGACGACCTCCACACCCACTTCCACCTCAAGAACAAGACGGTGCGGGCGGTGAACGGGGTCTCGTTCGCGATCAAGCGCGGGGAGATCGTGGGGATCGCGGGCGAGTCGGGGGCGGGCAAGAGCGTGGCCTGTCTCTCCATCCTGCGACTCGTCCCGAGCCCCGGGCGGATCGAGCGCGGCCGGATCCTCTTCTCCGGCGAGGACCTGCTCACCAAGAGCGACCGGCAGATGCGGGACCTGCGGGGCCAGACCGTCTCGATGGTGTTCGAGGACCCGCTGAACTCCCTGGACCCGGCCTACACCGTCGGCAGCCTGATCGGGGAGGCCCTGATCCTCCACAAGGGCCTGTCCCGGCGGGAGGCCCGGACCAAGGCGGGGGAGCTGCTGCGGCTGGTGGGCATCCCGGACCCGGAGCGGCGGCTCGACAACTACGCCCACGAGCTCTCGGGCGGCATGCAGCAGCGGGTGATGATCGCGATCGCACTCTCCTGCGACCCGGCGCTGCTGATCGCGGACAACCCGACCACCGCGCTCGACGTGACCATCCAGATCCAGATTCTCGACCTGGTCAAGCAGCTGCGCGACCGGCTGGGCATGGGCGTGCTGTGGATCACCCACGATCTCGGGGTGGTGGCCAAGCTGTGCGACCGGGTGGTGATCATGTACGCGGGCGAGGTCATGGAGCAGGGCCGGGTGTACGACGTGCTCAAGCATCCGCGACATCCCTACACGCGCCGGCTCATCGACGCGCTGCCGAAGCTCGGGCGTCCCGACCAGCGGCTCCTGCCGATCGAGGGGCGCCCGCCCGATCCGGCGAACCTCCCCGCCGGTTGCCCCTTCGCGCCGCGCTGCCACCGGGCTCGCCCGGAGTGCGAGACCGGCGAGGTGCCGCTCGTCGAGACCGGGGACGGGCGCGCGGTTCGCTGTCTGTTCCCGGAGGAGTGAGATGACGATCGCCGCGCCGCCCGAGGCGGTCCCCAAGCTGCTGGAGGCCCCCAGGCTGCTGGAGGTCAAGGACCTGGTGAAGCACTTCCCGGTGCGCCGCGGGCTGTGGGCGAGCGGCCCGCCCGCCGCGGTGCGCGCGGTGGACGGCATCACCTTCGACATCCGGCGCGGGGAGACGGTCGGGCTGGTGGGCGAGTCCGGCTGCGGCAAGACCACCACCGGGCGGATGATCATGAAGCTCATCGCCCCGACCTCGGGGGAGATCCGCTTCGAGGGCAAGTCGATCGGAGGTATCCCGTTCGAGGAGGAGCGCGCCTATCGCCGCCACGTGCAGATGGTGTTCCAGGATCCGTACTCGTCGCTGAACCCGCGGATGACGGTGGGGTCGATCATCGGCTACCCGATGCGGATCCAGAACGCGTACCCCGGGCCCGCGCGCGACGCCCGCATCCGGGAGCTGCTGGAGCTGGTCGGCCTCTCCCGCTACCAGGCGAGCTGGTATCCGCACGAGTTCAGCGGGGGCGAGCGCCAGCGGGTGGGCATCGCGGCGGCGCTGGCCCTCAATCCGAAGTTCGTGTTCTGCGACGAGCCGGTCTCGTCGCTCGACGTGTCGGCGCAGGCGCAGATCCTGAATCTCCTGAAGGACGTTCGCCGCGAGTTCAACCTCACCATCCTCATCGTGACCCACAACCTGAGCGTGGTGGAGTACCTGAGCGACCGGGTGGTGGTGATGTATCTCGGCAAGATCGTCGAGGTCGCCAGCACCGCCGATCTCTACCGCGAGACGCTGCACCCGTACAGCAAGGCGCTGGTGTCGGCGATCCCCACCCCGGATCCCGACCTGGAGCGCGAGCGGGAGCAGATCATTCTGAGAGGAGAGATCCCGAGCCCGCTCAATCCGCCGACCGGGTGCCGCTTCCACACCCGATGCCAGTCCTACATCGGCGACGTCTGCCGAGACGTGGAGCCGGAGCTGCGCGAGGTGCGCCCCGGCCACTTCACCGCCTGCCACCTCTACTCCGGGCTCACCGCCGCGCCGGCCGCGCCCGGAGTCACCCGCGCCGCCGGCCAGCTCGTGTAGCCTCAAGGAGGAGACCATGCCCGTCTCGCTGCCCACTCCGGACCAGCTCAAGCGGATCGCCGAGAAGATGAACCTCTCCCTGACCGACGCCGACGTGGCGTCGTTCCTGGCCCTGATGAAGCCGAGCATCGACGGCTACAACGTCGTCGACCAGCTTCCCGACAACCTGCCGCCCGTGAAGTACCCGCGCACGCCGGGGTACCGACCCCAGCCCGAGGACAACCCCCACAACGCCTGGTACTACCGGTCGCGGATCGAGGGCGCGCCCCAGGGCAAGCTCAAGGGCAAGCGGGTCGTGATCAAGGACAACGTGATGGTGGCGGGGGTGCCGATGATGAACGGCGCCTCCACGCTCGAGGGCTACACCCCGGAGGTGGACGCGACCGTGGTGACCCGCATCCTGGACGCGGGCGGCACCATCCTCGGCAAGGCCCACTGCGAGTACTACTGCCTCTCCGGGGGCAGCCACACGAACGCGACCGGGCCGGTGCACAACCCGTACAAGCGGGGCTACTCGGCGGGCGGGTCGTCGTCGGGCAGCGCGGTGCTGGTGGCGCTCGGGGAAGCCGACATGGCGATCGGCGGCGATCAGGGCGGCTCGATCCGCATGCCCGCGTCGTTCTGCGGCATCTACGGGATGAAGCCGACCCACGGGCTCGTGCCCTACACCGGCATCATGCCGATCGAGATCTACGTGGACCACACCGGGCCGATGACCGCCACCGTGAAGGACAACGCGCTGATGCTCGAGGTCATCGCGGGACCGGACGGCTACGACCCCCGGCAGTTCGAGCCGAAGGTGCATCCCTACACGGAGCTCCTGGGCGGGGGGGCCGCGGGCCTCAAGATCGGCGTGGTGAAGGAGGGATTCGGTCACCCGCAGTCGGAGGCGGTGGTGGACGCCAAGGTGCGGCAGGCCGCCGACCTGTTCAAGCGGCTCGGCGCCAAGGTCACCGACGTCTCGATCCCGGCGCATCTGCTCGCGGGCGCGCTCTGGCTACCCATCGGTGTCGAGGGGCTGACCCAGACCATGATGTGGGGCGACGGGTACGGGCTCAGCCGGCAGGATCTCTACGTGACCAGCCTGATGGACGTCCAGCGCGGCTGGCGGCAGCGGGCCGACGAGCTGTCCGAGACCACCAAGCTGTTCACGATGCTCGGCACCTACATCCACGAGCACCACGGCTCTCGCTACTACGGCAAGGCCATGAACATCACCCGGCGCCTCACCGCGGCGTACGACGCGGTGCTGGCCGACTGCGACCTCCTGCTGATGCCGACCACGCCGATGAAGGCGCAGCCGATGCCGGGGCCGGGCGCGTCGCGGGAGGAGTACGTCGGCCGGGCGCTCGACATGATCACCAACACCGCCCCCTTCGACATCAGCCACCACCCCGCGATGGCCATCCCCTGCGGCATGGCCGACGGGCTGCCGGTGAGCGTGATGCTGGTGGGCAAGCACTGGGCCGAGCCGACCATCTATCGGGCCGCCCATGCCTTCGAGCAGGCGGGCGACTGGAAGGCGATGTAGCCGCGCGACCCAGGGGGTCGGCGGCGAGGGCTACGGGATCGTGGGCACCGCGCACATCGCGGCCAGCTCCGGCGCGGTGACCACCTCCTCGAAGCCGCTCTCCTGGCGGTCGCGGTCCGGCCCGAGCTCGGTAAAGCAGGCCTCGTCGGCGTAGACGTGCCCGCCGAGGCGCTGGAACAGCAGCACGGTGCGGAAGGCCGAGCCGGGACCGCGGGCCGAGGCGCGGAGGTAGCGCTCGCTCGGGAGCGTGTCCGGTCCATGGGCCAGCGCTTCGTGGATCACCCGGCCGACGAGCGTGCCCTTGCCTGCCAGGTCGAAGCCGAGCAGGTGGGCGAAGGTGATCGCGATGTCCGCGTTGCCGACCGGAGCGGTGTCCACGAAGCTCTCCTTGAAGTCCGGCCCGGCCGCGGCCATGAAGTTGAACGTGTCGCTGCGGTTGAAGCTGCCGTGCATGCCCTGGCCCTGCTGGAGGTTGTTGTCGGCGATCTCCACCCCGGTCATGAAGCGGTTGCCGGGGTCGGTGGCGAAGCCCCGGAAGTTCAGGACCAGCGCCGGCGTCGGCAGCGCGGCCGAGCCCTTGAGGTTGATCGCGCTGAGCGGCAGCGTGCCCGGCACCTCGCCGTAGGCGTCGTCGACGAAGATGCCACCGGTGTAGTCCTGGCCGGCCAGGATGGCGACGATGCGCCCGAGGAGCGCCGGGTCGCGCTCCGGCAGGTAGATGAGATCCGAGCCCCCGTTGGCCGCCACCACGATCCTGGCGTCGGTGGGCGCGTCCGAGGGGCCGCCGACGTGCCCGGTGCCGCCGAGCAGGCCGTTGCCCCTGACCGGGCGCGGCCGGGCCGTCGCGGTGGCCTGCTCGATGGTTAGGTCCACCCGCTGGTACATGGGCCGACCGTCCACCGTGACCCGGCTGTCGGGATCGAAGAGCGGCAGGTCGAGGCCCCGCGCGAGGTCGATGGCCACGAAGCCGGGCGGCAGGGCACCCGCGTCCACCTCCTGCCGCCCGCTCACGTCGCGATAGGTCCGGCCGGCGGCGTAGCTCCGGGTGCGCCGCCGGCCGGAGGCGTCCAGGTCGCGCTTGCTGATCGTGGCGAAGCCGTGGTCGGCGGTGACGAAGACGTCGGTGGTGGCGGCCAGGGCCGGGTTGCCCTCGACGTAGGCGAGGATCTGCTTGAGGTTGTCGTCGGCGTTCCGGATGGCCGCGCGGGACGTGGGGCCGTTGATGCCCGGCACGAGGGAGCCGAGGCTATCCCCCTGATTGTGCTGGGTCCCATCTGGATCGCGCGACCAGTAGACCAGGATGAAGCCCGGGCCGGCCTGGGCACTCTTGTCGGTGAACGCGGGCAGGACCGCCCGCGTGATCGCGTCGGCGAAGTACCGCTGCTGGGCGACGTTGGCCACCCGCGTGCCCGGGGTCACGTTGTTGCCCGCGGGCTGGGAGCGCGAGGGCGCCGCGGGCGGAAGCCCGGCCGCCTGGAGCCGTGCCGCGATATCGCCCGGGAGCGGAAGGCCGGCGGCGGTGCCGGTGCGGTCGTCGACGATCACGGTGTCCGGCACCGCGAAGGCGCCGCCGACCGGGTTGCCCTGGGTCACGTCCATGATGAGGGTCGGGCCCACCTTGCCCACCGCGGCGGTGTGGAAGCCGTGCTTGCGCCCGAGGGCCAGCAGGGCCTCCTCGCCCAGGAAGCTCGCGCCGGGGAAGTGGGCGTCGATGTCGCCGAGCACCTGGTCGTCCTCGATGAACGGCGTGAGCGTGCTCGGGCTCTTGCCGGTGAAGCTCGCGGGCCGACCGTCGAAGATCGGGAAGCCGGTGAAGAGGAAGTTGCCGAAGTCGCCGGTGTCCCCCGGAAAGTGCCCGGTGGCGATGGCCGCCGCGTTCGGGGTGGTGAAGGTCGGGAAGACCGCGTGGCTGTTCACGAAGTGCACCCCGCGGGTGCGCAGCGCGGTCATGGTCGGCGCGTCCGTCGGGTTGACCGCCTCGGACCGGAGCCCGTCCATGACCACGATGATGACATTGCGCCGCGGCCGGCTCTCGCGGTCCTGGGCGGCCGCCCGGGGCGGGGCGCCGGCGGCGCATACGATGATCGCGCCGAGCAGGAGCGCGCCGAGTCGTGGGCTTCGCATGAGGGCACCTCCTCGCCGGATCGTAGCCGGACGCGATGACGTCACGATGACCGGCCGGCTACGGTTGGATCACGACGCGGCCGCGGCCGGCGACGTGATCCGGAACGTGACGTCACCCCCGGGCTCCCGGACGGCCTCGAGGCGGAGCCGACGGTCGTGGGCCGCGAGCGCGCCCCGCCACAGCTCGCTCCACGCCTCGAAGGCGGCGGGGTCGAGCGGCTCCAGGCCGCGCGCCAGCCGCCAGCCGCGCAGCCGCACCGAGGCCCCGCCGCTGCCATCCAGGACCTCGACCGTCTCGCCCTGGGCCCGGGCGAGCGCGGCCAGGTAGCGCGCGAACGGCTCCGGCCCGCTGCGCTCGATCGCGAGCAGGCGCGCGGTCTCGTCGTGGAGCTGCATGCCGATGAGTCGGGCCGCGTGCCCCAGGAGGGCGCGCGTGTCGGCGGGACCCAGCAGCTCGAGCGCCACCGGCAGCGTGGTCCGGACGTACTCCATCGCGTAGCGCGCGATCACCGTGTCGAGGCGCTCGGGCGGCCACGTCGCGGGGTCGAGGCGCGGGGCGGCGGCGGGGTCGAAGGCCGGCATGGTCTCGCCGGCCACGAACCGCACCCGCTCGTCCGGCGCAAGGTCGCGGTCGTGCTCGAGGTAGTAGCCCTCGAGCCCCGCGTGGCCGTCCACGGTCTGGCCGGTGCAGACGAAGCCGAGCCGCGGGTTGCCGAGCGTCACGCCGTTGTGGCCGTGCCAGCCGTGGAGCATGGCCGCGTTCACCCGGCTCGGGATGCCGCAGATGGCCGCGCCGGACCAGATCCAGCGCGGCGGCGGGTAGCGCACCCAGGCCTTGCGATCGGACTCGCGCGCGTACTCGGTCTTCACCCCGCCGAGCTGGTTGGAGAGGTAGTGGTACTGCGCGCATGCCACCGCGTGCGGGAGTCGATCGAGCCCGAGCTTGGCCAGACCCGGCCGGAACTTCTCGAGGTGCTGGCGGCGGAACAGGCGGAAGACGAAGTCCGCCGCGAGGTCCTCGCCCCGGCGCGTGACCAGGGTGAGGACGAAGCCGGTCAGGAGCGCCTGGTAGAGGACGGAGATCGCTCGATGCCCGGCGTTCATGAGCTGGCTGCTGGGCACCTCGCTACTGGGCCTTGAGACGGATGTCCTCGTAGGCCGGGAAGGCGTACACCGGGATCGCGTTGATGGTGTGCTCGGCGACGCGGGGCCCGATCCCGATGAGGCCGCGCAGGTCCATGATCGGGGCGAACATCACCCGGTCCACCGTCGCCTGCTGGATGCGGTGGAGGAGGGCCTCGCGGCGGGCCGGGTCGCGCTCGCGCGCCTGCTGCAGGAACAGCTCGTCGAGATCGGGGTAGCCCCCGTAGGCAGCCGCGCCCTTGGAGTAGACGAACGACTCCACGCGGCTGGCCGCGTTGCCCGAGTTCCCCACCGCCACCAGGAAGAGGCCGCGGAGCTTCT
>DATFAJ010000129.1:0-2269 GCA_035254745.1 Candidatus Methylomirabilota bacterium
GGCCCCCGCAGCTGAAGAGCCTGGAGAACTAGACGAATGTCCGCCATGTGGGGGAGTGCGGGGGCCATCTCGGGGCCCCCGCAGCTGAAGAGCCTAAAGAAACTAGACGAATGTCCGCAGACCCAACCTGCCTCTTCTGCCGCATCGCGCGTGGCCAGGCCCCCGCGGCCCGCGTGCTGGAGACGGACACCGTGATGGCCTTCCTGGACCACCGCCCGCTCTTCCCCGGCCACTGCCTGGTGATCCCGCGCGAGCACGTGGACACCCTCGGCGACCTCCCGGGCCCGCTGACCGCCCCGCTCTTCAAGGCCGCCGCGGCGGTGGCGCGGGCGCTCGAGGCCGGGCTCGGCGCCGACGGCAGCTTCGTGGCGGTCAACAACCGGGTGAGCCAGAGCGTGCCGCACCTGCACGTGCACGTGGTGCCGCGTCGCCGGGGTGACGGCCTACGCGGCTTCTTCTGGCCGCGGGGGCGCTACGAGAGCGCGGCCGCGATGGAGGAGACGCGCGCCCGCATCGCCGGCGCCCTCGCGGCGGGAGCGTGACCCCCGCGGCGCGATCAGCGTCCGGCGCGATGCTCCGCGGGGCGCAGCCGACCCGAGAGATTCGACGCGCTGTTGATCAGCGCGATGTGCGAGAGCGCCTGGGGGAAGTTGCCCAGCTGGCGGCGGGCGCGCGGATCGTACTGCTCGGCGAGCAGGCCCACGTCGTTGCGCAGGCCGAGGAGCCGGTCGAAGAGCCGCCGCGCCTCGTCGCGCCGGCCCTGCAGCACCAGGTTGTCGACCATCCAGAACGAGCAGGCCAGGAAGACCCCCTCGCCGGCGGGCAGGCCGTCGACGCCCGACTCGGTCGGGTAACGCATCACGAGGCCGTCGACCATCAGCTCGCGCTCGATCGCGGCCACCGTGCCGCGCACCCGCGGGTCGTCCGGGGGCAGGAAGCCCACCAGCGGGATCATGAGCAGGCTCGCGTCCAGCTCGGGCGCGCCGTAGGCCTGCACGAAGGCGTTGCGGGCGGGATCGAAGCCGCGGCGGCACACGTCGGCGTGGATGGCCGCGCCGAGCGCGCGCCATCGATCGGGCTCGCCGCCGCCGGCCGCCTCGGTCAGCTTGACCATGCGGTCGGCGGCGACCCACGCCATCACCTTGGAGTGGGTGAAGTGCCGGCGCGGTCCGCGTACCTCCCAGATGCCCTCGTCGGGCTCCGTCCACACCGACTCGAGATGCTCCATCAGCTTGGTGATCACGCGCGAGCCCTCCGGGTCCCGCTCGAGTCCGTGGCGCTCCGCCGCGTGCGCCGCGTCGAGCACCTCGCCCCAGACGTCGAGCTGGAACTGGGCGTGGGCCGCGTTGCCGATGCGCACCGGGGCCGAGCCCGCGTAGCCCGGAAGCCAGGGCAGCTCGATCTCGGTGAGCCGACGCTCGCCCGCGAGCCCGTACATGACCTGGACCTGCTCCGGAGTGCCGGCCAGCGCCCGGAGCAGCCACCGCCGCCAGGCGCGCGCCTCGTCGAGATAGCCGCCCAGCACGAGCGCGTAGAGGGCGAAGGTCGCGTCGCGCACCCAGCAGATGCGGTAGTCCCAGTTGCGCACCCCGCCGAGCCGCTCGGGCAGCGAGGTGGTCGGCGCGGCCACGATGCCGCCGGTGGGCTCGTAGATGAGCGCCTTGATCGTGACGAGGGAGCGGACCACCGCGTCCCGGTCGGGCCCCTCGAAGCGGCAGCCGCCCACCCACCGGCGCCACCAGGCCTCCGTCTCCCGCACCGCCGCGTCGGGGTCGAGCCGCCGCGGCGCGCGCAGGTGGGAGGGATACCAGGCGAGCGTGAGCGCCCGGCGCTCCCCGGCGGCGACCTCGAAGTCGGCCACGGTGGTGAGGCCCTCGCCGCGGAGCGGGAGGTCCGTGGTGAGCGCGAGGGCCTCGGGCCCCGCCACCGCGTGGATCCCGTCCGCGGATCGGCGCACCCAGGGGACCACCGAGCCGTAGTCCATTCGCATCACCAGCTCCATCCGCATCGGGACGGTGCCCCGACGGCCGACGACTTGGCGGATCAGGACCGGCGGGCCCTCGCGCCGGGGCATGCAGTCGACCACCGTCACCGCGCCGTCGGCGGTCTCGAAGTCCGTCTCCAGCACCAGGGTGTCGTCGCGGTACCGGCGGCGCACCGACCGGCTGCCGTCGCGGGGGGCCAGGCCGAACCGGCCGTGCTCTTGGCCGCCCAGCAGGGCCGCGAAGCAGGCGGGGGAGTCGAAGCGGGGCAGGCAGAGCCAGTCGAT
>DATFAJ010000130.1:0-2907 GCA_035254745.1 Candidatus Methylomirabilota bacterium
CGGCGGGCTCGACCTGATCTTCGCCCGCGGCGCCCTCGCCGAGCGGATGGAGGCGGTCGAGCCCGCGATCGGCGACGGCCGCGACGTCTTCCTCCCCGGCGCTCGCAACCCCCTCCTGATCGCGCAGGCATGGCGAGGGGCAGTGGCAGGGCGAGGTGCAGCCGAAGGCGAGCCGAGCGCATTAGTAGTCATCCCCATGGACATCGAGATCCACGCGGACCGGCCCCTGCTCGTCATCACCGGCCCGAACGCGGGCGGCAAGACGGTGGCGCTCAAGACCCTCGGTCTGCTCGCCCTGATGGCGCAGGCGGGCTGCCACGTGCCGGCGCGGGCGGGAGCGCGCCTGCCCATCTTCTCCCAGGTCTTCGCCATCGTGGGCGACGACCAGAGCGTAGCCGAGAACCTCTCGACCTTCTCCGCGTTCGTCAAGCAGCTCCGCGACGTCCTCGATCGGGTCGACGAGCACTCGCTCGTGCTGCTCGACGAGCTGGGCGCGGGCACCGACCCCGACGACGGCGCCGCGCTCGCCCAGGCGGTGCTCGAGCATCTGGCCGAGCGCGGCGCGGTGGTGGCGGCCTCGACGCACCTCGAGCCGCTCAAGGGCTTCGCCTCGACCCACCCGCGGGCCCGCAACGCGTCGGTCGAGTTCGACCCCGAGCGCCTCGCGCCCACCTTCCGGCTCGTCTACGACCGGCCCGGCCAGAGCTACGCGCTCTCCATCGGCGCGCGGCTCGGACTGCCGCCCGCCCTGATCGAGCGGGCCCACGCCCATCGCTCGACCCAGCAGCGCCAGCTCCAGGAGCTCCTCGCCCGCCTCGACGACCGCGACCGCCGCGACGCCGAGCGCACCGCCGCGCTCGAGCGGCGCGAGGCGGAGAGCGCGGGCCTGCTGGCCCGGGCCCAGGCGGAGCTGGAGACGGCGCGCGCCACCGCGCGGGAGGCGGTGGCCCGGGCGAAGGCGGAGGCCCAGCGCCTCGTCACCGAGGTGCGACGACACGTCAACGACGAGTGGGATCGCCTGAAGCGCGCCGAGAAGGGCCGCCCGGAGCTCGAGCGCGCGCGCAAGCGGCTCGCGGAGACCGCGCAGCGGGTGGAGCAGACCGCGGGCGCGGCCGCGCCCGCTCCCACGCTCGAGGGTGCCGCCGCGGCGGGTGATCGCGTCGAGGTCGCGCACCTCGGCCTCAAGGGCCAGGTGACGGCGATCGACGGCGAGATCGCCACCGTGCAGGCCGGCGCGGTCACCGTGAAGGTGCCGCTCCAGGCACTTGCGGTGGTCGCCCGCGGCGATGCCGCCCGCGGTGATGTGGCGCGAGGCGAAGGAGTCATGTACAGTCGCCCCCGGATGGGGACGGGACTGGGAGCGAAGGCGGGGACCCGAGGGGCGGTGGCGGTGCCGGGCAAGAGCGGCGTGCCGGGCGAGCTCCACCTCATCGGGCGGACCACCGACGAAGCGCGGGATCTCCTCGAGAAATACCTCGACGACGCCTTCCTGGCCGGCCTGACCACCGTCCGGATCATCCACGGCAAGGGCACCGGCGCGCTCCGGCGCGCGGTCGAGGACGTGCTGGGCGGCCATCCCCTGATCGCCGAGCATCGTCCGGGCGCTGCATCCGAGGGGGGCGGGGGCGCGACGGTGGCGACCCTCACCCAGGGCTGAGGCGCCTTCGACATGCCGGGCGGGTTCACCCAGCAGCACCTCGACGAGATCCGCTCCCGCGTCGACATCCTCGAGATCGTCGGCCAGGTCGTGAAGCTCAAGCGGACCGGCGAGAACTGGAAGGGGCTCTGCCCGTTCCACACCGAGAAGACCCCGTCGTTCACCGTGAACCCGAAGCGCAACATCTACCACTGCTTCGGCTGCGGCGCGGGGGGCGACGCGTTCAGCTTCCTGATGCGGCAGGATCGCGTGGCGTTCCCGGAGGCGGTGCGCGCCCTCGCCGAGCGCGCGGGAGTGACGCTGCCCGACGCGGGCACCCGGGCCCCCGAGGTGGACGGCAAGCTCGAGGCGCTGCGGCGGGTGATGACGCTGGCCGCCGACTTCTATTCCGCCGCTCTCTGGGAGCACGGGGGCGAGAAGGCGCGCGCCTATCTCGAGCAGCGCGGGGTGGATCCCGAGGTGGCCCGGCGATTCGGCCTGGGCTACGCGCCCGAGAGCTGGAACGCCCTGCTCTCGGCCATGGCGCGCCAGGGGATCGGCGACGACCTCCTGGTGCAGGCCGGGCTCGCCCTGCCCCGCCAGAACCAGCCCGGCTTCTACGACCGCTTCCGCGGCCGCCTCCTGTTCCCCATTCGCGACGTGCAGGGCCGCGTGGTGGCCTTCGGCGGGCGCGCGCTCTCGGGCGAGGAGCCGAAGTACCTCAACTCCCCCGAGACCCCCCTCTACGTCAAGGGACAGACGCTCTACGCCCTCGACGTGGCCAAGACCGCGATCCGCGACCGGAGCCGGGCCATCCTCGTCGAAGGCTACCTCGACTGCTTGATGGCCCATCAGCACGGCTTCGGCGAGACGGTCGCCGCGCTCGGCACCGCGTTCACCTCCGCCCAGCTCGGGCTGCTGCGCCGCTACGCCGACGAGGTGGTCGCCCTCTTCGACGCCGACGCGGCCGGCCAGAAGGCCTCGAGCCGGCTCGAGGAGATGATGAACGACGTGATGGACCTGCAGAACCTGGGGTGGTCCATCTCGCGGACCGGGGGCTTCGAGAAGGCGGGACACCTGCCGATCCGGGTCGCGATCCTGCCGCCCGGCCACGATCCGGATAGCCTGCTCCGGGCCGAGGGCGCCGCCGCGCTCACCGTGCGCCTCGACGCGGCGCGCCCCCTGCTCTCCTTCGTGCTCGAGCGGGCGCTCGGCGAGGAAGACCTGGCCACCCCCCGGGGGCGGGCCAATGCCCACGCCCGCGTGGCCCT
>DATFAJ010000131.1:0-8153 GCA_035254745.1 Candidatus Methylomirabilota bacterium
CGTCCATCCAGATCGGGTCCCCGGGCCGCAGCGCGGCGAGGAACTCGGGGTGGTTGAGCGAGCTGCGGGAGGCGGTGCCCTTGACCTCGCGGGCGGTCAGCGCGAAGGGCTCGCCGGTCAAGAGCGTGGCCTGGCCGCCCACGAAGGTGCCGAGCCGCACCTTGGGGCCCTGGAGGTCCTGCAGGATGGTGATCGGCCGGCCCCACTGGGCGTCGCCCTCGCGGATCGCGCGGATGACCTCCGCGTGCTCGGCGTGGGTGCCGTGGGAGAAGTTCAGGCGGGCCACGTCCATGCCCGCGTTCACCAGCCGGTCGAGCGCCTCCGGCGAGCAGCTCGCGGGGCCGACGGTGCAGACGATCTTGGTGCGTCTCATGAAACGGCCTTAACTACCCTTCAGCTGCGGGGGCCCAGAAATGGCCCCCGCACTCCCCCAAATGGCGGACAACCCTGGGCGGGCATCAGCTCGCCCTGAGCGCCCTGGCGAGGTACTGGCCGGTGAAGGACTTGTCCTGGCGGGCGACCTCCTCGGGAGTGCCGGCGGCGATGACCTTGCCGCCCTCGTTGCCGCCCTCGGGTCCGAGGTCCACGATCCAGTCCGCGGTCTTGATCACGTCCATGTTGTGCTCGATGATCACCACCGTGTTGCCCTGGTCGACGAGCTGGTTGAGCACCTCCAGCAGCCGACGGATGTCCGCGAAGTGCAGGCCGGTGGTGGGCTCGTCGAGGATGTAGAGCGTCCGCCCGGTGGCCCGCCGGCTCAGCTCGGTGGCGAGCTTCACGCGCTGGGCCTCACCGCCGGAGAGCGTGGTCGCGGCCTGGCCGAGGCGGATGTAGTCGAGCCCGACGTCGTGCAGCGTCTGGAGCTTCTGCTTGATCGACGGCACCGGCTCGAAGAAGGCGAGCGCCTCCGCCACCGTCATGTCGAGGATGTCGGCGATGTTCTTGCCCTTGTAGCGGACCTCGAGGGTCTCGCGGTTGTAGCGCTTGCCGCGGCAGACCTCGCAGGTCACGTAGACGTCGGGCAGGAAGTGCATCTCGATCTTCATCACCCCGTCGCCCTGACAGGCCTCGCAGCGCCCGCCCTTGACGTTGAACGAGAAGCGGCCGGGCTGGTAGCCGCGCACGCGCGCGTCGGGGGTGCGCGCGAGCAGCGTGCGGATCAGGGTGAAGACCCCGGTGTAGGTGGCCGGGTTCGAGCGCGGCGTCCGCCCGATCGGCGACTGGTCGATGTCGATGACCTTGTCGAGGTGCTGCGCGCCCTCGATGCGATCGTGGGCGCCCGGCCGATCCTGCGCGCGGTGGAGCATCGAGGCGAGCGCGCGATACAGGATGTCGTTGACCAGGGTGGACTTGCCGGAGCCGGAGACGCCGGTCACCGCGGTGAAGGTCCCGAGCGGGATCCGGACGCTCATGCCCTTCAGGTTGTGCTCGCGCGGGTTGTGGATCGTCACGAACTTGCCGTTCGACTTCCGCCGGACCGCGGGCGGGTCGATGCGCTCCACCCCGGCCAGGAAGCGCCCGGTGAGCGACTCCGGGTTGGCCATCACCTCGTCCGGCGTGCCCACCGCCACCACGTGCCCGCCGAGCTCCCCCGCCCCCGGCCCCAGGTCCACCACGTAGTCGGCGGCCCGCATCGTCTCCTCGTCGTGCTCGACCACCAGCACCGTGTTGCCGAGGTCACGCAGGCGCTTGAGGGTGTCCAGCAGCCGGCCGTTGTCCCGCTGGTGGAGGCCGATCGAGGGCTCGTCGAGGATGTAGAGCACGCCGACCAGGCTCGAGCCGATCTGGGTCGCGAGACGGATCCGCTGCCCCTCCCCGCCGGACAGGGTGGCGGCGGGACGGTCGAGCGTGAGGTAGTCGAGCCCGACCTGCGCGAGGAAGCCGAGCCGCTCGCGAATCTCCTTGAGCACGCGCCGGGCGATCGCCATCTCGCGCTCGGACAGGGTCAGGGTGTCGAAGAACTGGCGCGCCGCCTTGATCGGGAAGCGCACCACGTCCGCGATCGAGCGGCCCGCGATCTTGACCGAGAGCGTCTCGGACCGGAGCCGCGAGCCGCCACAGGTCGGGCAGGGGCGCTCGGTCATGAAGTGCTCGACCTCGGCGCGCGCGTCCTCCGAGGTGGTCTCCTTGTAGCGGCGCTCCAGCAGCTTCACCACGCCCTCGAAGCCGTCGTCGGGCTCGCCCAGCAGGATCACGTCGCGGGTCTTCTTCGGCAGCTTGGCCCACGGGGTCTCGAGGCTGAAGCCGTGGCGCTTGGCCAGGACCCGGAGGGTCTGCTTGAAGATGCCGGAGGCGGTCGGCCCGGCCCACGGCAGGAGCGCGCCGCCGGCCAGGGTCTTGTGCTGGTCCGGCACCACGCGCTCGGGATCGATCTCGTAGCGGGTGCCGATGCCGCCGCACTCGGGGCAGGCCCCGTACGGGTTGTTGAACGAGAACATCCGCGGCGACACCTCCGGGAAGGAGATGCCGCAGGCCGCGCAGGCCAGCCGCTCCGAGAACATGAACGAGGGGCCGTCGGGCACCTCGACCTGCACGATCCCGTCCGCCAGGCGCAGCGCGGTCTCGAGCGAGTCGGCCAGGCGTCCGCCCAGGGTGTCCTTGACGATCAGGCGGTCGACCACCACCTCGATGGTGTGCTTCTTGGTCTTGGCGAGCTCGATGTCCTCGGTCAGCTCGCGGAGCTGGCCGTTGACCCGCACCCGCACGTAGCCCTGGCGCCGCAGGTCGAAGAACAGCTTGCGGTACTCGCCCTTGCGCCCGCGGATGATCGGGGCCAGCACCACCAGGCGGCTGCCCACCGGCAGCGTCATCACCCGGTCGACCATCTGCTGCACGGTCTGGGCCGAGATCACGTTGCCGCACTGGGGGCAGTGCGGGGTGCCGACGCGGGCGAACAGCACCCGGAGGTAGTCGTAGATCTCGGTGACGGTGCCCACCGTGGAGCGCGGGTTCTTCGACGTGGTCTTCTGCTCGATGGAGATGGCGGGCGAGAGGCCCTCGATCGAGTCGACGTCCGGCTTCTCCATCTGCTCGAGGAACTGGCGCGCGTAGGCGGACAGCGACTCGACGTAGCGACGCTGGCCCTCCGCGTAGATGGTGTCGAAGGCGAGCGAGGACTTGCCCGACCCGGAGAGGCCGGTGATGACGACGAGCTGGTCCCGGGGAATCTCGAGGTCGATGCCCTTGAGGTTGTGCTCGCGGGCGCCGCGGATGACGATGCGGTCGTTGGCCATGGACGCTACATCATACTCCCGGGATTGTCGGCGGTAAAACCGGTCGCGCGTCGCTCGGCGAGCACGAACAGCAGCAGGCCGAGCAGCGCGCCCGCCGCGGCGAGCCGGAAGCCGGCCGCGTAGGACACGCGCTCGACGGTGACGCCGACCAGCAGCGAGCCGACCACGTTGCCGAGGTCGAACGAGCCGGACAGCGTGCCGATCGCGGAGCCCCGCTCCGCCTCCGGCGTGCGATCGACGAGCTGGGCGAGCAGGGTCGGGTAGAACACCGCGACGCCCGCGCCGAGCAGGACCGCCCCCACGGCCAGCGTGGCCACCCGGGGCGATAGGGCGAGCACCACGTAGCTGAGTCCGGTGACCGCGATGGCGGGCACGATCACCCGCGTGCGGCCGATCCGATCCGAGAGCCGGCTCAGGGTCAGCCGGCCGACGATGATGCAGGCCGAGAACACCGCGTAGAACCAGCCCAGGTTGCCGTCGAGCCCCGAGGCGATCGCGTAGAGCGGGAGGAACGCGTAGATCGAGCTGTAGCCCACGTTGACCGCGATCACGGTGGCCGCCGCGGGCAAGGCGCGCCGGCTGAGCCAGCGGAAGCGCGAGGCCGCGGCCGCGGCGGGCGCGGCCACCCGGAGGCTCGTGATCAGCACGCCGATCCCCACCCCGATCACCGCCGCGGCGAGGAAGCACCGGCGCATTCCGCCGCTCGCGTAGAGCGCGAACCCGAGCGGCGGTCCCACCGAGAACGAGATCGAGGTCGCCACGTAGTAGATGCCGAGGGCCTCCCCGCGCCGGGCCGGCGGGCTCGCCTGCGCGGCCAGCACCCCGGCGCCGGTCGAGATCAGCCCGTTGCCGAGTCCGATGCCGCCCATCAGCGCGATGAACGCGAGCGGCGTGGCGGCCAGGGGCAGCACCAGCAGCGTGGCCACCAGGACCAGCGCGCCCGGCAGCATCACGGGCCGGAAGCCGTAGCGGTCGATCCAGCCCCCGACGAGCGGGCGGAGCAGCATCGAGACCACGCCGCTCGTCGAGAAGAGCAGGCCCACCTCGGTCTTGCTCCCGCCCAGCGCCACCAGGTGCAGCGGCAGCGTGGCGTTGAGGAGATAGACCGCGACGTGGGCCCCCGCGGTGATCCCGAGACAGGCGGCGAGCGTCGGGGTGACGAGCCGCGCGTCCGCCGTCACCCCGCTCGCCCGCGACCGAGCCAGAGCACGAGCGCCCCGGCGGGCGCGCCTGCCAGCGCCGGGTAGCCGACCACCGGCCCCAGCAGCGCGCCGCCCACCCCGCGGAGCTGGACCGCGGCGAAGGTGGCGAACACCACGAGGCCGACGAGGCCCGCGGTGGTCGCGAGCCCCGACCGCCCGGACGACGGCGGGTAGAGCGTGGCGGGTCCGAGGGCGCAGCCGGCGCCGCCCAGGGCCAGCAGGGTGAGCGCCCACGGGTCGACCGGCCAGAGGCTCGCGAGCGCCGCGCCGCCGAAGAGGCCGGCCCACAGGCCCGGGTCGCGACCGATCTCCCCACCCCCGGTCGGATCGAGGGCACCCAGTCGCTCGCGCAGGGCCACGCTCGAGGCGAGGAACGCGGCGAGCCCGGCCACCAGCAGGAAGGCCTGGAGCGCGCGCCGCCACGGCTCGGCGAACAGCGCGGCGCCCGGCAGCTCGAGGAGCCGCTCCAGGGTGACGCCACCCAGGAAGAGGTCGGGCGACTGGAGCATCGCGTAGACGGCCCAGGCCTGGGCCCACACGAAGGCCAGCAGGAGCCCGCCCGCCACGAAGCCCGCGCCGTCGCGCGAGAGCCGGATGGTCAGGCCGGCGCGGAGGAGCGCGGCGGCGCCCACCAGCAGGGTCACGAGCAGGCCGAGACGACCGAGCCATCGGCGCGGCGGATCCTCGGCCCACGCCATGCCCGACGCCGGCGCGCCCGGCACCCGCTTGTCGGCCTCGAACCGCAGGCGCACCGGAGCGCCCGCCAGGAGCTCGTCGCCCGCGCGCAGCGTGACGCTCTGGCCAGGGGCCAAGCTCCACTCGATCTCGGCCACCCGGTTGCCATCGAGAGTGCGGGCCCGCACCACGCCGCCGGCCGGCGCGGTGAGCCGGTGCACCTCGTCGAACACCAGCGGCGCGCGCCCGTGCACGGTGGCGAGGCTCCGTCCCGTGGTCACCCAGGGGCTCGCGGGCGGGAAGCGGAACGCGGCCCGCGTGGCCACTCGGTCCCACGCCGCGATCGGGCCGAGCCCGACCGCCCAGCCGACCTGCAGCAGGGGCGCGACGGCGGCCACCAGGGCGATCGCGAGCAGGAGCGGCGCGGTCCGCCGCAGCGGCGACCACGCGGTGAGCAGCCACCCCGCGACCGCGGTGAGCACGATGCCCTGCCAGCGCGGCGCGCCGAGCCACACCGCGACGTCGCCGGCCAGCGCGATGTTCGCCCAGAGCAGCACGCCCACCGCGAGCAGGAGGGTCACCACCGGGAACAGCGACGCGCGCTCGTCGCGGCCGACCGGTGCGGCCGGACGGCCGGCCTGGAGGCCCAGGACGATGAGCGGCACCAGGGTGAGGGTGAGCCCGAGCCAGAGGCCGTCCGCGGCCCGGGCGGACAGCGCGGCCGGCGCGGCCAGCAGCGCCACCGGGGTCAGCCAGACGGCGAGGACGCGCGAGACCGAGGTCATTCGCCGCGGGGCGGCGCGGGCAGCGGATCGGCCAGCCACCGGATCGCGACGAGCGCTCCCATCACGGGCGCGAGCACGCCTCCGTACCACCAGAGCACGGAGAGGCCGGCCAGGCGAATCGACGCCGTCTCGTTCGGCAGCGCGCCGAGGAGGAGGAACCCGGCGAGCAGCAGCCACAGCAGGACGACGCCGGTCGAGCGGGGGCTCACCGGCCGCATTATAGCGGGGGTGGTAACATAGCGGCCACGAAAGGAGCCTATCTGATGCCCGATTCGAGCCAGCCCATGCCCATCCAGCGAGTCCTGGTCGTGACCGCCCACCCCGACGACTCCGAGTTCGGAGCCGGCGGCACCGTCGCCAAGCTCGTGCGCGAGGGCATGCAGGTCGTCTACTGCATCGTCACCAACGGCGACAAGGGCTCGGGCGACCGCAGCATGACGCCCGAGCGGATCGCGCGGATCCGCGAGGAGGAGCAGCGCAACGCGGCGCGCGTGCTGGGCGTGGAGACGGTCGACTTCCTCGGCTTCCCGGACTGCGAGGTCGAGGACACGCGCGAGACTCGCATGGCGGTGACCGCGGCGATCCGGCGGCACCGGCCGGACCGGCTGATCATCCAGAATCCGAACCGCACCAGGAACCTGGGCGCCTCGCACCGCGACCACCGCATCGTGGCCGGCATCGCGCTCGACTGCGTGTATCCCCTCGCCCGCGACCACATGGCCTTCCCGGAGCTGATCGCCCAGGGGCTCGAGCCGCACAAGGTCCGCGAGGTGTACCTCATGTGGTGGGAGAACCCCGAGCTGGTGGTCGACATCACCGACACCATCGATCTCAAGCTCAAGGCCCTCGCCTGTCACGCGAGCCAGTTCAAGGACTTCGGCGCGGTCGAGGCGCGGGTGCGGGAGCGCTCGGCGCACTACGGCAAGCTCAAGGGCTACGCCTACGCCGAGACCTTCGACGTCATCACCCTCGACCGCTAGCCGCGCTGTCGATCGGGGCGGGGCGGGGCCCCGGGCCGGGCCCGAGCCGCCGGGCGCCGGCGCGGCTCCGGCCCGACGTCATCGGCCCGATCGCCGCGCTCTGGGATAGAATGCCGGCGTGAAGCCAGGAGCGCCCATCCCGGCCACCCTGACCGAACTGATGGGGGGCAGAGCCGCCCGCGACCCCGCCACCGCGTACTTCCACCTCTTCGACGACGCGGTGCCGTACGGGCGCCTCTGGCGGGAGAGCGGGCGCTACGCGGCCGGCCTGCGCCGCGCCGGCATCGACCGCGGCGACAAGGTGTGCCTCATCTACCCCACCTGCGCCGAGTTCTTCTACACGTTCTTCGGGGCCCTGCGCCTGGGGGCGATCCCGGTGCCGCTCTATCCGACCCTCGGGGTCGAGGCCACCGCGAACATCTTCCGCGACTCGGAGGCCAAGGCGGTCGCCACCATCGGGTGGTTCCGCCAGGGAGTGGAGGAGTCGCAGGCGGCCGCCGCCAACATCCGGCACGTGCTCGAGCCGAGCGACCTCGAGGTCGACGACCGCTTGCCGCCCTTCCCCACCCCCACCCCCGACGACGTGGCCTTCATCCAGTACACGTCCGGCAGCACCGGGAGCCCCCGGGGCGTGGTGCTGAGCCACGCCAACGTGGTGCGCACGGTGGAGTTCATGGCCGAGGCGGCCCAGCTCACCCGCGAGGACGTGGTGGTGTCGTGGCTGCCGCTCTACCACGACATGGGGCTGATCGGCTGCGCGTTCACCCCGCCCTGGAACGGCGCGCCGCTCCACCTGCTGCCGCCCGATCTCAAGAACCCGCGGATCTGGCTCGAGATGGTGACGCGGGTGCGCGCCACCTTCACGGTGTCGCCCGACTTCGGCTACCGCAACTGCGTGCGCAACATCGGCGATACGACCGGCCTCGATCTCTCCTCGCTCAAGCAGGCCCTCTCCGGGGCCGAGCCGGTCCGCCTCAGCACCATCGAGGCCTTCGAGTCGAAGTTCGGGGTGCGGCACCTCATCACGCCGTGCTACGGCCTGGCCGAGGCCACCCTCGCGGTCGCGATCTGGCCGCGCGCGACCCCGCTGCGGCTGGACAGCTCCGGCAGGTTCCTCTCGGTGGGGCAGCCCTGCCGGGGCGTGCGCGTGCGGATCATGGACGGCGACGAGGAGGTGAAGCCCGGCGTGGAGGGCGAGATCTGCGTGGCGAGCCCCGGGGTCATGCAGGGCTACTACCGGAACCCAGAGGCCACCGCCCGGGTGCTCTCCCGCGACGG
>DATFAJ010000132.1:0-4008 GCA_035254745.1 Candidatus Methylomirabilota bacterium
GATCGCGGCGCACCTGGTCCTGTTCCTGCTCCTGGGCGTCGGGCTCGCCTGGGCCGGATCGAGCGATGGCCGGGCCTTCACCACCGCGGTGTTCGGCGTCACCGACGTCTACTCGCGAAAGGAGGCGGCGCTGGGCCAGGCCTCACCCTATCCTCCGTGGTCGGACATCCAGCCGCTGCTCGTCCGCGCGTCGATGCTCCTGCTCGCCGGCGCGGGCGGGCTCGCGCTGGCCGCGGCGCGCCGCTCCGCGCGCGCGGCCGCCGCGGTGGTCGCCGCGGTCATGCTCCTGACGGTCCCGCTGGTCGCCGACGGGCTGGCCGCGACCTCCGCGGCACGCGCGGTGGTCGGGATGGCGCGCGAGATCCGGGCCCGGCTCTCGCCCGACGACGTCCTGGTGCTGGAGGGCCCGATCGAGAACGCGGGAGCGGTGGAGCTCTACTCCGGCCGACGGCCCGCGCTGCTCGATGGCCGTCGCAGCGTGCTCGGCATCGGCGCCACCTTCGCGGACGCGGCCGACACCTTCTGGACGCCCGCGCGCTTCACCGCGGCCTGGGCCGGGGCGCGGCCGCCGTACCTGCTGACGACCCGTGCCCCCGCGCAGAGCATCGTGGCCCAGCTGCCGCCCGACAGCGTGCGCCTGCTGGCCCTGCAGAACGGCCGCTGGCTCTACGGCCACGCCCCCGCCGCCCGCTGATGCTGATCCGGCTCATCATCCAGTTCTCGTACCCGGGCGTCTTCCTGATCCTGCTCGCCACCGGCCTCGGCGTGCCGATCCCGGAGGAGTTGCCGATCGCGGTCGCGGCCATGATGGCGCGCTGGGAGGTGATGCACTGGTGGGGCGCGCTGCTCTCCTGCCTGGGCGGGGTGCTGGCCGGCGACATGCTGCTCTACACCCTCGGGCGGCACTTCGGCCGGCGCATCCTCAAGTGGCAGACCGCGCGGCGCATCCTCACCCCGGAGCGCGAGAAGCGGGTGATGGAGGCCTATCACCGACACGGGCTCAAGTTCGTGGTCATGGCGCGCCTGATCATGGGGCTGCGCGCGGCCGCCTTCCTCACCGCGGGCCTCGTGCGCGTGCCGTTCCCCCGCTTCCTGCTCGTGGATCTGGCCGCGGTGCTGCTGAGCGTGCCGCTGTCCTTCGGGGTGGCCTACCTGGTGGCGGACTCGGTGGCGGTGGCCCTCGCCCGCGTCCGCGAGCTGCAGCTCTGGGTCGCCGGCGGCGCGCTGGTCCTCGCGGCGGGGTGGGGTGTCGTGCTCCTGCGGCGTCACCGGCGGTCGCGGGAATGAGGCGGGTCGTCCACCGGCGCGGAGCCCGTGTGGTATCGTGAGCAGGCCGTGACCGAGAGCTATCTGCGTACGCTGTTCCTGCACCCGCCCGCGGCCGCGGGCTTCGACGGGGGCGCGGGATCCCGCTACCAGGCCCGGCGGGAGATCCGGTCGTTCTGGTACCCGACGTGGCTGGCCCAGCCCGCCGCGCTCGTGCCGGGCTCCCGGCTCGTGGACGCGCCGCCCGACGGCCTCACGGTGGACGACGTGCTGCCGCTCGCGCGCGGCTACGACCTCTGCGTGATGCACACCAGCACGCCCTCGTTCGCCTCCGACCTGCGGGTGGCCGAGGCGTTCAAGGCCGAGAACCCCGACCTGACCATCGGGCTCGTGGGCGCGGCGGTGGCGGTCGCCCCCGAGGCGTCGCTCCGCGCGAGCCGTGCGCTGTCCTTCGTGGCGCGCAACGAGTTCGACTTCACGATCCAGGAGGTGGCGCAGGGGCGGCCGCTCTCGCGGATCCTCGGGCTCTCCTATCGCGTCAACGGTCACGTCGAGCACACGCCCGAGCGTCCCCCGCTCGAGAACATGGACGCGCTGCCGTTCGTGACCCCGGTCTACAAGCGCGACCTCACGGTCGAGCACTACGCGATCGGCTACCTGCGCCATCCCTACGTCTCGCTCTACACCGGGCGGGGTTGCCGCTCCAAGTGCACGTTCTGCCTGTGGCCCCAGACGGTGGGCGGGCAGCGGTACCGCACCCGCAGCCCCGAGCACGTGGCCGAGGAGATGGCTCTGGCCGCGTCGCTCTTCCCGCAGGTCCGGGAGTTCTTCTTCGACGACGACACGTTCACCGACGACCTGCCGCGCGCCGAGACGATCGCCCGGCGCCTCGGGCGGCTCGGCATCACGTGGTCGGTCAACGCCAAGGCCAACGTCCCCTACGCGACCCTGAAGGTGCTCAAGGACAACGGGCTGCGGCTCCTGCTGGTCGGCTACGAGTCGGGCAACCAGGCCATCCTCAACAACGTGAAGAAGGGCGTCCGGCTCGACGCGGCGCGCCGGTTCACCCGGGACGCCAAGTCCCTCGGCATCGCCATCCACGGCACCTTCATCCTGGGGCTGCCCGGCGAGACCCGGGAGACCATCGCCGAGACCATCCGCTTCGCGGCCGAGATCGACCCGGACACCATCCAAGTCTCGCTCGCGGCGCCCTATCCGGGCACCGCGCTCTACGAGGAGGCCCAGCGCAACGGCTGGCTCGAGACCGACGAGCTGGTCGACGGGACCGGCGTGCAGGTGAGCGCGATCGGCTACCCGCATCTCTCGCGCCCGGAGATCTTCCGCTCGGTGGACCAGTTCTACCGGCGCTTCTACTTCCGCCCGCGCAAGATGCTCTCGCTCGCCTCCGAGATGGTCCGCGACCGGCACGTCATGAAGCGCCGCCTCTCCGAGGGTCGCGAGTTTCTCCGCTTCCTGCGCCGCCACCGGTAAGTCTTTAAGGCTCTTCAGCTGCGGGGGCCCCGACATGGCCCCCGCACTGCCCCAGGCGGCGGGCTCTCGTCTACTGCGGATCTCCGGCGGACACTCGTCTCCTTCTTCAGGCTGTTCAGCTGCGGGGGCCCCGACATGGCCCCCGCACTCCCCCAGGCGGACGGCCGTGCCCGGTGAAGCGCCGTGCTAGCATGGGCGAGACATGAAGGTGCTCGTGATCGACACCATCGCCCCCGAGGGCGTCGCGTACCTGACCGAGCGCGGGTTCCAGGTGGACCAGGTCTCGAGCAAGCTCGACCGGGAGGACCTTCTCGGTCGCCTCGCCGACTACGAGGCCATCGTCACGCGGTCGTCGACCACGGTGACCGCGGAGTTCCTCGGCCGGGCCCGCCGCCTGCGCATCCTCGGTCGGGCCGGGGTCGGGGTCGACAACATCGACGTCGACGCCTGCTCGCGCCAGGGCGTGGTGGTGGTCAACGCCCCCTACGGCAACGTGGTCTCGGCCGCCGAGCACACCGTGGGCATGCTGCTGGCCCTGGTCCGCAAGATCCCGCTCGCCCACGAGGAGCTCAAGCGCCTCGAGTGGGACCGCGCCATCTACGGCTCCGAGCTCTTCCGGAAGACCGCGGGCGTGCTGGGCCTGGGCAAGGTGGGCTCGCGGGTGGCCGCGCGCCTCAAGGCCTTCGACATGGAGGTGCTCGTGTACGACCCGTTCATCCCGGAGAGCCGGGCCCGCGATCTGGGGGTGCGGCTCACGGATCTGCAGACGGTGCTGAGCCGCGCCGACATCCTCACCGTCCACGTCCCGCTGACCGACGAGACCGAGAACATGATCGGGGCGCGGGAGCTCGGCGCCATGAAGCCGGGCGCGCGCGTGGTCAACTGCGCCCGCGGCGGCATCGTCAACGAGGCCGACCTGCTGGCCGCGCTCGACTCGGGACACGTGGCCGGGGCCGCGGTCGACGTCTGGAGCGAGGAGCCGCCGGTATCGCCGGTGGTCAAGCGCCTGATCCAGCACCCTCGCGTGGTGGTCACGCCGCACCTCGGCGCCAACACCCAGGAGGCGCAGATCAACGTGGCGGTCGACGTGGCGCGCCAGCTCGTCGCCTTCCGGGACGGCGAGCTGGTCGAGCACGCGGTGAACATCCCGGTGGCCGATCGCGAGACCATGGCCGAGCAGCGGCCGTTCCTGCAGCTGGCCGAGCTGCTGGGCCGCTTCTGCCTGCAGCTCGAGCCCGACAACGTGGAGCG
>DATFAJ010000133.1:0-11686 GCA_035254745.1 Candidatus Methylomirabilota bacterium
TCAGCGAGGCGTCGGCATCATGGTGAACCACGAGTACGTTCCGCGCGAGAAGGTGCTGCCGTCCGACGAAGAAGTGAAGAAGCTCCGCCCGGCCAACTAGGCGCGACTCCTCGCCCGGCGCCCCCACCCTGCCCTCTCCCCCGTCGCGGGGGAGAGGGGGGGCATCAGCGGGGAAGGTGGTGAGGGGGCTCCCATCATGTCCCTCCTCCTCGTGCAGCTCCTGAGCGGGCTCGCGAACGCGATGTTCCTGTTCCTCATCGCGTCGGGCCTCTCGCTCATCTTCGGCGTCACCCGCATCGTCAACTTCGCCCACGGCTCCTTCTACATGCTGGCCGCCTACCTGACCTACTCGCTGGCCGCGGCGCTGCCGGGCGGGCCGGCCGCGTTCTACCTCGCCGCGCTGGCGGCCGCGCTGGCGGTGGCCGTCGTCGGCGGGCTGGTCGAGGTGCTGCTCCTCCGCCGCGTCTACCGCGCGCCCGAGCTCTACCAGCTCCTGCTCACCTTTGCGCTGGTCCTGGTGACCGCCGACGTGGTGCGCTACGTCTGGGGCGCCGACAACAAGACCGGGCCGGCCGCGCCCGGACTGGCCGGGTCGGTGCCCGTCGCGGGCCAGCTCTTCCCCTCCTATGACCTGGCGATCATCCTCTTCGGGCCGCTGGTGGCCCTCGGCCTCTGGCTCCTCTTCCACCGCACCCGGTGGGGCGTGCTGATCCGCGCGGCCACCCAGGACCGCGAGATGGTGGCCGCGCTCGGCGTCGACCAGGCCCGCCTCTTCACCTCGGTCTTCGTGCTCGGCTCCTTCCTGGCCGGCCTGGGCGGCGCGCTCCAGGTGCCGCGGCTGGCCCTGACCACCGTGATGGACACCTCGGTCATCGTCGAGGCCTTCGTGGTGGTGGTGATCGGAGGCATGGGATCGGTGTGGGGCGCGCTGCTCGCCTCGCTGCTCATCGGCGTGCTCAACGCCTACGGGGTGCTGCTGCTGCCGAAGGCCGCCATCGTGCTGATCTTCGTGGTGATGGCGGTGGTGCTGGTGGTGCGGCCCTGGGGACTCCTCGGGCGCCCCGAGATCCAGCTCCGGCCGCCGCCGGGCAGTGTGGTGTCCGATCGGCCGGCGCGGCGGCTGAGCTCGGGGTGGGCGGTGGCGGCGCTGGTGGTCCTGGCCGGGCTGCCGATCGCCCTGCCGACCTTCTGGATCTCGATCGCGGTGGAGATCTTTGCGTTCGCCCTCTTCGCGGCGAGCCTGCACCTGCTGATGGCGGTGGGCGGCATGGTCTCGTTCGGCCACGCGGCCTACTTCGGTCTGGGTGCCTACGGCGCCGCCCTGCTGCTCAAGCTGGGTGGCCTGCCCATGCCGGCCGCCTTCGTGGTGGCGCCGCTGGTGGCCGCGCTGGCCGCGGTGGTCTTCGGCTACTTCTGCGTGCGGCTCAGCAGCATCTACTTCGCGATGCTCACCCTGGCCTTCGCGCAGATCGTGTACGCGATCGTGCATCAGTGGGACGAGGTCACCGGCGGCGACAACGGCATCCTGAGCGTCTGGCCCGCGCCCTGGCTGGCCACCCCGGGCCGGTACTACTACTGGGCGCTCGCGGCCGCGCTGGTGGGGATCGTCCTGCTGCGACGGGTCGCGGCCTCGCCCTTCGGGCTCACCCTGCGCGCGGCCCGCGATCACGCGCGGCGGGCCGAGGCCCTGGGGGTGAACATCCGCGCGCTCCAGTGGACCGCGTTCGTGGTGGCGGGCTTCGTGGCCGGGATCGGCGGAGCGGTCTTCGCCTTCCTCAAGGGCAGCGTGTTCCCGGTCTACACCGAGTCGCCGATGTCGGTGCAGCCCCTGGTGATGGTGCTGCTGGGCGGGGTGGGATCGCCCTCGGGCCCGCTGGTGGGCGCCGCGGTCTACAAGCTGCTCGACACCGTGATCACGCGTTACACCGACTACTGGCAGCTCGTCCTCGGCGCCATCCTGATGGTGCTGGTGCTCGCCTTCCCGCGGGGCATCGCGGGCGTGCTCGACGGGCGGCGGCCGTGAGCGGACCCGCGGCCGCGCCGGTGCTGGAGACCCGCGGGCTCTCCAAGTCGTTCGGCGGCGTGCGGGCGGTGAGCGGCGTCGACCTCGCGATGCCGAAGGGAGAGATCCGCGCCCTGATCGGGCCCAACGGGGCGGGCAAGACCACGTTCTTCAACATGCTCACCGGCCAGCTCCGCGCCGACGCGGGCGAGGTGCGCTTCAAGGGGGAGCGGCTCAGCGGGCTGCCGCCGTACGCGGTGTGGCGTCGCGGGGTGAGCCGGACGTTCCAGATCACCGCCACCTTCGCCACGCTCACCGCGCTCGACAACGTGCGGGTGGCCCGCCTCTCGCACACCGGCAAGACCTACTCGCTGCTGGAGGCGGCGTCGCGGCTGCAGGCCGACGAGGCCCGCGCGCTGCTGGAGCAGGTGGGGCTCGTCGAGCAGGCGGAGCGGGTCGCCGCGGTGCTCGCTTACGGCGACCTCAAGAAGCTCGAGCTGGCGGTGGCACTGGCCAACGACCCCGAAGTCCTGCTGCTCGACGAGCCGACCGCGGGCATGGCCCCGGCCGAGCGCGGGGCGCTCATGGCGCTCACCGAGCGGATCGCGCGGGCGCGCGGGCTCACCGTGCTCTTCACCGAGCACGACATGGATGTGGTCTTCGCGGTCGCCGACCGCATCATGGTCCTCCACCAGGGCCGGGTCATCGCCGACGGCCCGCCCGCGCTGGTGCGGGCGGACGCGCAGGTGCAGCGCGTGTACCTGGGCGAGGAGGCGTGATGCTCGAGCTGGACGCGGTCGAGGGCGGCTACGGCCTCTCGCGGGTGCTCCACCGGGTGAGCCTGCGGGCGGGGGCGGGCGAGGTCGTCTCGCTGCTGGGGCGCAACGGGGCCGGCAAGTCGACCACGCTCAAGTCCATCGTGGGGCTCGTCGAGGTCACCGGTGGCCGCATCCGCTTCGACGGGCGGGAGATCACGAGGCGACCGACCCACGAGATCAGCCGGCTCGGGGTCGGCTACGTGCCCGAGGAGCGGCGCATCTTCGCCGACCTGACCGTCGCGGAGAACCTGATGGTCGGCCGGAAGGGCGCGGGCGCCTGGGACGCGGTCCGGGTCTACGAGTTCTTCCCCAAGCTGCGGGAGATGTCGGGGCGCCGAGCCGGGAGCCTCTCGGGAGGCGAGCAGCAGATGCTCACGGTGGCCCGCACCCTCATGGGCAACCCGCGGGTGCTGCTGCTCGACGAGCCGTCGGAGGGTCTGGCTCCGGTGATCGTGCGCGCGCTGGGGGACCAGATCGCGGCGCTCAAGCGGGAGGGCTTGACGATCCTGCTCTCCGAGCAGAATCTCAAGTTCGCGGCGCGGCTGGCCGACCGGGCCTACATCATCGAGAAGGGCGAGATTCGCTTCGACGGGGCCATGGCGGCCCTGATGGGCGACGAGGCGCTGAGGCGGAAGTACTTGACGGTGTGAGGTGCGAGCGGTCACGAGAAACCACCCCTCACCCTGCCCTCTCCCCTGAGGGGAGAGGGGAATGAGGAGGCCGGAGGCACCATTGAGAGCGCTGATCAGGAACATCGGGCAGATCGTGTCGGGGGACATCGCGCGGCCGCTGATCGACGGCGATTCGATCGTCGCCGACGGCGGCAAGATCGTGGCGATCGGGCGGGGGCTCGACGACGACGCGGACACCGTCATCGACGCGCGCGGCAGCACGGTGGTGCCGGGGCTCATCGACTCGCACTGCCACCCCGTCTTCGGCGACTTCACGCCGCGCCAGCGCACGATCGACTTCATCGAGTCCGGCCTCAACGGCGGCATCACCACCATGATCTCGGCCGGCGAGGTGCACCTGCCCGGGCGACCGAAGGACATCGTGGGGCTCAAGGCCCTGGCCATCGTGGCCGCGAAGGCCTACGCCAACCTGCGACCGGCCGGCGTGAAGATGCACGCGGGCGCCCCGATCCTGGAGCTCGGGATGGTGGAGGAGGACTTCGCGGAGATGGCGCGGGCCGGCGTCAAGCTCGTGGGCGAGATCGGCCTCGGCTCGGTGCGGACCGGCAAGGACGCGGCTCCGATGGTGAAGTGGGCCCGGAAGCACGGCATGACCGTGACCATCCACACCGGCGGGCCGTCGATCGCGGGCTCGAACGCGATCGGCGGGGACGTGGTGCTGGAGGCCGACCCCGACGTGGTCGGGCACATCAACGGCGGGACCACCTCGATGAGCGAGCGCGAGATCGACGCGCTCGTCGCCACCCGGATGGCCCTCGAGATCGTCCACTGCGGTAACGGCAAGACCGCGCTGCACGCGCTCCGCCGGGCCCGGGAGGCCGGGGCCACTCACCGCGTGATCATCGGCCTCGACGCACCGTCGGGCACCGGGGTGGTGCCGCTCGGCATCCTGCGGGTGCTCGCCCACCTGGTCTCGCTCGGCGGGGTCGCGCCCGAGGAGGCGGTGTGCATGGCCACCGGCAACACCGCGCGGGTCTACAAGCTGCCGACGGGCGTGATCGCGCCGGGGCGGGACGCCGATCTCTGCATCGTCGACGCCCCGATCGGCTCCCAGGGCCGGACCGCGCTCGAGGCGCTGCAGGTGGGCGATCTCTTCGGGGTGTCCATGATCCTCATCGACGGGCAGATCAAGATCGGGCGGAGCCGCAACACCCCGCCCGCCACGCGCGCGGCGGAAGTCGTCAAGGGGCAGGGCCCCGCCGCAGGAGGGCACTGATGAAGATCCGCAAGCTGGTGACGGTGGTCGAGGAGATCCAGGAGGACGGCGGCCGCCGGCTCGAGAAGCCGCTGCGCAAGGTGGCGGCGGTGGCGGTGATCGAGAACCCGTTCGCGGGCCGCTTCGTGGAGGACCTGCAGGAGCTGGTCAAGACCGGCGAGGAGCTGGGCGACCTGCTCGGCCGGCGCGCGGTGGCCGCGCTGGGGGCGGCGGTGCACTCCTACGGCAAGGCGGCCATCGTCGGGGTCGACGGCGAGTACGAGCACGCCGCCGCGATCCTGCACCCGACGCTCGGCACGCCGTTCCGCGCGGTGGTCAGCGGCGGCAAGGCCATCATCCCGTCGGCCAAGAAGCTGGGCGGGCCCGGAACCACCATCGACGTTCCCCTCCACTACAAGGACGCCGCCTTCGTCCGCACCCACTTCGACGCGATGGAGGTGCGCCTCAACGACGCGCCCCGGGCCGGGGAGATCCTGGTCGCCCTCGTCGTCACCGACGGCGGCCGTCCCCACGCCCGCGTGGGCGGCCTCACCGTCGCCGACGCCAAGAAAGAAGATGGTCTCCGATGAGCGCCAAAGGCGCGAAGAGGCCCAATCGAGGCGCGAAGAAGATCGCCACCCCGCGCTCAAGAAAGAGAAGTCCCGGTAGCGTCACGACAGCGCGCTCAAAAAAGAGCAGTGCCCGACGCATCACCGTCTCTTCTGTCACACGGAAGCCCGCACCCCTGAAGGCCAGCCCCATGAAGTTCGGCCTCCGCCTCCCCAGCTTCGCGCTCGGCGCCCGCACCGCGACCCTCGCTCAGATGGGCGCCTACCTGCGCCGCGCGGAGGACCTGGGCTTCGACTCCGCGGTGTCCATCGACCACCTCCTGCTGACCCCGCCGGCCTACGCGTGTACCTGGCTCGAGCCGGTCGCGCTGCTCTCGGCCCTGGCCGGGGTCACCCGCACGATCAAGCTCGGCACCATGGTGCTGGTCCTGCCGCTGCGCAACCCGGCCTACTTCGCCAAGGAGTGGGCGACCCTCGATCTGCTGTCGGGCGGCCGCAGCATCCTGGGCGTGGGGGTGGGCTGGCACGAGGAGGAGTTCGCGCTCATGGGCGTGCCGCACAAGGAGCGCGGCCGTCGCATGGACGAGATGCTGGAGGCGGTCACCGCCCTCTGGGCCGGCGACGACGTGAGCTACGACGGCAAGTACTACAAGTTCCGCAACCTGACCATCGATCCGAAGCCGCTGCAGAAGCCGCACCCGCCGATCTGGATCGGCGGGGGCAGCCAACCCTTCGAGAAGGTCTACGGCCAGACGGTCACCAACATCGATCCGGTGCTGCGCCGCATCGCCAAGTACGCGAGGACGTGGGTGCCCCACTCCTCGGCCACCGCCGACATGGTCGAGGGCGACTGGGACAAGATCCAGCGCTTCATGGCCGAGGCCGGCCGCAAGCCCGGCGACATGAGCCGTGTCTACTCGAACTTCGTGTGGGTGCTCAGGAAGGGCGAGAGGCCGGAGACCGCGATCCCGCGCTTCAAGACCTTCTCGGGCATGGACCTGCCGTACTGGCGGGAGTTCTATCTGCTGGGCGAGGCCGAGGAGCTCGCCGAGAAGATCCGCGCCAAGGTGGCCAACCTCGGCGGCTGCGAGCAGATCGTGCTCAACCCGCTCGACTGGAGCATGGAGCAGCTCGAGCTGCTGGCCGGCGAGGTGCTGCCGCGGGTGGCCCGGCCGTGACCCCCTTCTCCCTCTCCCCTCGGGGGAGAGGGCAGGGTGAGGGGGGCGGATGAGGGCCTCCCCACCGCCGCGATATCTCGGCGCCCACGTCAAGCGCCTGGAGGACCCCCGCCTCCTGGCCGGGCAGGGGCGCTACCTCGACGACCTCACGCTCCCCGGGCTGCTCCACGCGGCCTTCGTGCGCAGCGCCCACGCGCACGCCCTCGTGCGCTCGGTCGACACGGAGGCCGGGCGGCGGATCCCGGGGGTGGAGATGGTGCTGACCGGCCGGGACCTCGAGAGCGAGGTGGCGCCACTCGTCCCGCGGCTCGAGTCTCCGGACTTCACGCCCACCGCGTGGCCCGCGCTCGCGACCGGGCGCGCGCGCTTCGTCGGCGAGCCGGTGGCCGTCGTGGCGGCGGCGACCCCCTACGTGGCGGCCGACGGCGCCGCCGTCGTCGCGGTCGACTACGATTCGCTGCCCGCGGTGCCGGACGCGGCGGCCGCGCTCGCGCCGGGCGCCCCGCTCCTGCACCCCGGGCTGCCCTCCAACGTGCTCTTCGGGCGGCGGAGCAGCCAGGGGGACGTCGAGGGGGCGTTCGCGGGCGCGCCGGTGATCGTTCGCGAGACGTTCACGCACGCGCGATGCTCGGCCTCGCCGCTGGAGGGCCGGGGGCTCATCGCCCGCTGGGAAGGCGACACGCTGACGCTCTGGACCGGCACCCAGGTGCCGCACGTCTTCCGCACCGGCGTGGCCCGCGCGTTCGGTCTTCCCGAGTCCCGCGTGCGGGTCATCGTGCCCGACACCGGGGGCGGCTTCGGCCAGAAGATGCACCTGATGCCCGAGGACCTGGCGGTGGCCGCGCTGGCCCGGCGCGCGGGGCGGCCGGTGAAGTGGATCGAGACCCGGCGCGAGAACCTGGCCGCGGCGACCCACGCCCGCGAGCAGCGAGTCGAGATCGAGGCCGCCGCGGACGCCGACGGCACCCTGCGCGGCCTGCGGGCGCGGCTCGTGTCGGACGTGGGCGCCTACCACGTGTACCCGCTGACCGGAGCGCTCGAGGCGCTCGGCGCCGCCTCCATCCTGCCGGGCCCCTACCGCACGCCGGCCTACGCCTTCGAGATCGTCGCGCTGGCCACGAACAAGCCGCCGCTCGGCGCCTACCGCGGGGTGGGCATGACCATGGGCGCCTTCGTGATGGAGCGCACGCTCGATCTGCTCGCGGACCGGATCGGGCTCGACCCGGCCCTCGTGCGGCAGCGCAACCTGATCCCGCGCGACGCGTACCCGTTCACCTCCGCGACCGGCTTCCTCTACGACAGCGGCGATTTCCCCAAGGCGCTCGAGGCCGCGCTCACCCTGGCCGGCTACGAGCGGCTCGTGCGCGAGCGCGAGGCGGGCCGCGCCCGGGGGCGGCTGCTCGGCGTCGGGATGGCGTGCTACACCGAGTACACCGGTATCGGATCCGAGACCTATCGCCGGCGCGGCATGGCGGACGTGCCGGGCCCGGAGGCCGCGACGGTGCGATTGGAGGCCGACGGCGGCGTCACCTGCCTCGTGTCGTTCCCGTCCCAGGGGCAGGGCCACGCCACCACCACCGCCCAGCTCGTCGCCGACCAGCTCGGCGTGCCGCTCGAGGCGGTGACGGTGCGGCAGCCCGACACCGACGAGGCGCCGCCCGGCACCGGCACCTTCGCGAGCCGTGGCGCCATCGCGCAGAGCGGCGCGGCGGACGCGGCGGCGGCGACGGTGCGGGGCGCGCTGCTGGCGGCGGCGGGCGAGATGCTCGAGGCGAGCCCGGCCGACCTGCGGCTGGCCGACGGCGTGGTGCGGGTGCGCGGCGTGCCCGATCGCGGCGTGACGGTGGCGGAGGTGGCGCGGCGCGCTCACACCGCCGCCGCGGGGGGCGGCGCGCGGCTCGAGGCGACGCAGCGCTTCGATCCCCCGGGGCCCGCGTTCTCGGGCGCGGTGCACGTCGCCTCGGTCGAGGTCGATCCGGAGACCGGTCGGGTCGCGGTGCTCGACTACGTGGTGGTGGAGGACTGCGGGCCGGTGATCAACCCGATGATCGTCGAGGGGCAGATCCACGGCGCGGTCGCCCAGGGGATCGGCGAGGCGCTCGGCGAGCGGCTCGTCTACGACGAGGGCGGCCAGCTCCTGACCGGGACCTTGATGGACTACGCGCTGCCGACGGCGGGAAGCCTGCCCGCGTTCACGATCGGCCACCTCGAGACGCCCTCGCCGCTCACCCCGGGCGGCTACAAGGGGATGGGCGAGGGCGGCACCATCGGCGCGCCCGCCGCGATCGCGAGCGCGGTGGCCGACGCGGTCAAGCCGCTCGGGGTGGCGGTGACCGCGCTGCCGATCCAGCCCGCCGAGCTGATCCGACGCGGTGGATAGCCCGGGCGCCGCCGCGGACGAGCCTCTGGCCGGGCCGTCGTCCCGCTGGGGCGCGGTCGCCCAGATCGCGGTGCTGGCGCTCGCCGCGGCCCTCCGCCTGTGGCGCCTCGATCAGAACGGCTTCGACAACGAGTACTACGCGGCGGCGGTGCGCAGCATGACGGCCGGCTGGCACACGTTCTTCTACAACTCCTTCGACCCGGCCGGCTTCGTCTCGGTGGACAAGCCGCCGCTCGCGCTGTGGATCCAGGTGGCGAGCGTCGAGGTGTGGGGCTTCCGGCCCCTCGCGGTGCTGCTGCCGCAGGTGCTCGAGGGCGTGGCCGCGGTCGCGGTGCTGTCGCACCTGGTGCGGCGTCACTGGGGCCCGGCGGCGGGCGCGCTGGCCGGCCTGTTCCTGGCCCTCACGCCGATCGCGGTGGCGGTGGATCGCTCCGGGAACACCGACACCGGGCTCGTGCTGGTGGTGCTGGCCGCGTCCTGGGCGCTCCTGCGGGCCGCCGAGCGCGGTCGGCGCGGCCCGCTGCTGCTGGCCATGGCGCTGATCGGCATCGGCTTCAACGTGAAGATGCTGGCCGCGTTCGTCGTCCTGCCGACCTTCGCGCTCGTGTACTGGCTCGGCGCGGCGGAGCCGTGGCGGAGGCGCCTCGCGGACCTGGCCCTCGGCGGCCTCGTCCTGGTCGCGGTGTCGCTGCCCTGGATGGTCGCCTACGATCTCACGCCCGCCGCGCAGCGTCCGTACGTGGGCAGCAGCCCGCAGAACTCGATGATCGACCTGGCGCTCGGTCACAACGGGGTCGGCCGCTTCGTGCGCCTCTGGCAGCCCGGGCGCACCGCGCAGGCCGACGAGGCGACGGCGCGGCGGCGCGCGCCCGCCCGCCCGCCGGCCGCCGCGACACCCGTCGACGGCTACGCGCGGCTCTTCGTGCGCGCGCCGGTGGGCCCGCTGCGGCTCGCGGACGGCCTGCTCGCCGCGCAGGCGGAGTGGCTGCTGCCGCTGGCCCTCGTCGGCGCGGCCGGGGTGTGGCGGAGCGGCCGCCGGCGGCCGCTCGCCCCCGCGCAGCTCGGCCGGCTCCTCTGGATCGGCTGGGGGTTGACCTACGCGGTCGTCTACAGCTGGGCGGGTGGGATCTTCCACTTCTACTATCTCTCGACGCTCGGGCCGCCGCTCGCCGCGCTGGCCGCGGTCGGGGTGGTGGACCTGTGGCACCGTTACCGCGAGGGCGGGGCCGCCGCGGTCGCGCTCGCCGGCGCCCTGCTCGTCAC
Source organism: Candidatus Methylomirabilota bacterium (assembly GCA_035254745.1). Classification (GTDB taxonomy): domain Bacteria; phylum Methylomirabilota; class Methylomirabilia; order Rokubacteriales; family CSP1-6; genus CAMLFJ01. Next base: position 10,098 of record DATFAJ010000133.1, read on the forward strand.
CGCGATGTGGCAGACCTACGTGCATACCACCGGGTTGCCGGTGATCTCCGACGAGTGGCAGCGTCGGCTGCCGATCTGGACCTTGCTGGCGGTGGCGCTCGCGGCCGGCGCGCTCCTCGGGCGGCTGCTGCGCCGCGGCGAGCGCCCCGGGGCGGGCGCGCCCGAGCGCATCGCGGTCGTCGTCGGGCTGGGCGCGCTGCTGCTCATGCCGGGGGCGTGGGCGCTCAGCAGCGTCCTGGTGCGCGGGGTGGCCGTGATCCCCTCCGCCGACATCGGCCGGCTCCGGTCGCCGTCGCCCACGCCCACGCTCCGGGCCCGTGCCCGCCTGGGGGAGACCGCCGATCGGCGCCAGCTCATCGCCTTCCTCCAGGCCAACCGCCACGGGGAGCGCTTCCTGCTGGCCACCCCGAGCGCGCAGCTCGCCTCGCCGCTCATCGTCGCCACCGGCCTCCCGGTGATGGCGATGGGCGGCTTCCACGGCCTGGATCCGATCCTCACCCCGGAGCGCCTCGCGGCACTCGTGAGCGAGGGGCAGGTGCGCTTCGTGATGCTGGGCGAGCTGTCGATCGTGAGCCGCCTGATGGGCGCGGAGGCCGCGGGGCGCCCGCTCGCCGACTGGATCCGCACGAACGGTACGCCGGTGGACCCGACGCTGTGGAGCTCGCCGTCCGGAGGGATCGGACGGCCCACGCGGCGGGAGCTCTACGACCTGAAACCCGGCTCGGGACTCGTCCCGGCCTCCTGAGAGGAGACAGTACATGGGCTTCGCGAAGACGTGCGCGCGCGGTACGAGGTGGTGGTGGCTCGCGGTGATTCTGGCGGCCGCGGGGCTGGGCTCGGCCGCGGTCACGCCGGCCCGCGCCGACGATCTGAAGGTCTTCAGCGCGGGGGCGGTCCGCGCGATCGTGACCGAGCTGTCGGAGGCCTACCGGCAGGAGACCGGGCAGGCAGTGGCGCTCTCGTTCGGAACGGTCGGGGTCACGCGCGGAAAGCTCGCGAGCGGTGAGCCGGTCGACGTGGTGATCATGACCGACGTCGCGGTGGACGACGTGATCCGGCAGAACGCGGTGGTGGCGGGCAGCCGCACCGACATCGCCCGCACCGGGATGGGCGTGGGAGCTCGCGAGGGCGCGCCGCGCCCCGACATCTCGACCCCCGAGGCCTTCAAGGCCACCCTGCTGGCCGCGAAGTCGCTGGTCTACGTGGATCCGGCGCAGGGCGCGACCAGCGGCATCCACTTCAAGAGCGTGCTGGAGCGCCTCGGCATCGCGGACGCGGTCCGGGGCAAGAGCCAGCTGGTGCCGGGCGGCTATCCCGCCGAGAAGGTGGCCAGCGGCGAGGCCGAGCTGGTGGTGCACCAGATCAGCGAGATCGTGCCGGTCAAGGGCGTGGTCATGGTGGGGCCGCTCCCCGCCGATCTCCAGAAGATCACGGTCTACTCGGCGGGTCTGGCCGCGCGCAGCGCGCACCCGGCGGCGGCGCGGGCCTTCGTCGCCTTCCTGACCCGGCCGGCCTTCCGGGCCAAGTTCGCGGCGGCGGGACTCGACTACAAGCCCTGAGCCTCGGGCCGCGGGTGGCCGGGCGCGGAC
>DATFAJ010000134.1:0-12603 GCA_035254745.1 Candidatus Methylomirabilota bacterium
GAACGGGATCGAGACGGTCATCGCGGTCACGCGGGCCTGCATGCTCTTGGCGAGGGCGATGCCCTGCCGGATCGCCATCTCCGACAGCGGGGACCCATCGGTGGGGATCAGGATGTGCTTGTACATGTCGAGCCTCCCTCGGGCCAGCCCTCGGCGCCGATCAATGGGACGAATGCCACGTACTCCAGGTTCTCGTGCTCGTACTCGTGCGCGTCGGTCCGGGTCACCCGGACGAGACGCTGGCCGTGTAGGTCCGTGCCCACCGGCATGATCAGCCGGCCGCCCACCGCCATCTGGTGGAGGAGCGCCTTGGGCACGCGGGGTCCGCCCGCGGTCACCAGGATCGCCTCGTAGGGCGCGTGCTCGGGCCAGCCCAGGCTGCCGTCGCCCTCGAGCACGTGGACGTTGTCGTATCCGAGCTCGGCCAGCCGACGGCGCGCGGTGTCGGCCAGCTCCCCGACCCGCTCGACCGTGTACACCTCGCCCGCGATCCGGGACAGGACGGCCGCGCCGTAGCCGGAGCCGGTGCCGATCTCGAGCGCGCGCTCGCCGGGCTTCATCCGGACCGCCGCGGTCATCACCGCCACGATGTACGGCTGCGAGATGGTCTGGCCCTTCCCGATCGGCAGCGGGCCGTCGTCGTAGGCGAACCGTGCCATCGAGGCGGGCACGAAGCGTTCCCGTGGCACGGCCCGCATCGCGTCCAGCACCAGCGGATCGGTGATGCCCCGCGCCTCGATCTGGGTCGCGACCATGCGCTCCCGATCCTCGCTCAGCATCGGAGCATCACCTCCCACTCGTCCGGATCCGGCTACTCGGCCTTGATCGGGATCATCGTGCCCTTGGCCGCCGGCGTCTTGGGCAGGGTCACGGTGAGCAGCCCGTTCTTGAAGGTCGCGGCCACCTTGCTCGCGTCCACCGCCACCGGCAGGCGCACGCTGCGGGTGAAGGCCCCGTAGGTCCGCTCCACCCGGTGATACCGCTCGTCCTTCTCTTCCTTCTCCTGCTTCTTCTCGCCCTTGATGGTCAGGAGGTTCTCCTGGAGCGAGACCTGGATGTCCTTCTCCTCCATGCCCGGCGCCTCGATCTTGGCCACCAGGCTGTCCTTGGTCTCCGAGATGTCCATGCTCGGGGCCCACTCCCCGAGCGCCGGGAACTCATCCCACTTGCTCTCGAAGAACCGATCGAACATCCGGTCCATCTCCTGCTTCAGGCCCGTCATCCCCGTCCACGGCATCAACGCACGCATCGTCGGCCCTCCTGTGATCGGAACGTTACGGTCGACCTACCCGTCGCGCTCCAAGTGCATCGCGAGTGCCAGAAGAAAGCCGCGCCAATTCAACCTCTTGGCGTCGGCGTCCGGGTGACTTGCCGAGGCACGCGCGCCCCGGTGAGGCCCGCCCGCCCCAGCCCGGCGGTCGCGGAAGGCGCGATATACCGAGCATTTCTGTCGGCATCTGCCTTGCACTCTCCTGGCACGACCCACACTCACTCACAGGAGGCGTGCCATGCTCGGGAAGATCTGCACCAAGCCAGTCGTGACCGCATCGGCCCAGATGACGGTGGATCAAGCCGCGCGGGCGATGCGCTCCAAGAACGTCGGCGCTCTCGTGGTGGTCAACGCGGGACGGCCGGTCGGCATGCTGACCGACCGGGACATCGTCGTCGAGGTCGTGGCCCGCGGGATGGACCCCGAGGAGGTCCGGGTCGGCGACGTCATGGTCAAGAAGCCGGTCACGATCCGCCAGGATCTCGGGGTCTTCGATGCGGCCAGGACCTTCGCCAAGACCGGCGTCCGCCGGCTCCCCGTCGTCACCGGCAGCGGCGTGCTGGTCGGCGTGATCACGATGGACGACGTGGTCATGCTCCTCGGCAACGAGATGGGGCACATGGCCGGGGCCCTCTCGGCCGGGCTACGCCGGGCCTCGTAGGCTCGGCTCGGCGAGACCGTGCTGGCCACGGACGCGATCCGGCAGGACTCGCGGGCGACCGCTCGCGACGTCCTCGGCATCGTCTCGGGGCTCGTCGGCGAGCTCGGCGGCCGGTCCGGCGACCGGCCGGTCGGGCTCGACGACGTGCTCGACCGTGACCTGGGCATCGGTAGCCTCGAGCGAGTCGAGCTGCTGGTGCGTCTCGAGCAGCGCTACGGAGTACGTCTGCCCGACGCGGTGATGGCGGAGGCGGTCACGCCGCGCGATCTGGTCACCGCCATCCAGGGCGCCGAGCCGCCGGGCGTCGAGGCCGTGCTGCCGCCTCGCGCGCCGGTCGGCGAGGCCACGCCGGCGCCGGCGGGAGCGAGATCGCTGGTCGAAGCGCTCGACTGGCACGCCCACGCCGCGCCGGAGCGCGTCCACATCTTCCTGCGGGACGAGGATGGCAGGGAGCGGCCGATCACCTACGGCTCGCTCTGGCAGCGGGCGCAGGGAGTCGCCGCCTCCCTGCGAGAGCGCAGGATCGGTCGGGGCGACACGGTGGCGATCATGCTCAGGACCGAGGAGGCCTTCTTCCACGCCTTCTTCGGTGTCCTGCTGGCCGGCGCGGTGCCGGTGCCCATCTACCCGCCTTTCCGGCGCGACCTGATCGAGGACTACGCCCGTCGCCAGGTCGGCATCCTGCGAAACGCGGCCGCGCGAACGATCATCACCTTCCCGGAGGCCATGCGGGTGGCCACCCTGCTCCGCTCCCGTGTGCCGTCGCTCTGGCACGTCGTGGCCGCCCCCGACCTCTTGCGGCCCGCGGGATCCTTCGCCGGCGAGCGCGGGGGAGCGGCGGACCCGGCGCTGATCCAGTACACCTCGGGCAGCACCGGGGAGCCCAAGGGAGTGCTCCTCTCCCACGGGAACCTGCTCGAGAACATCCGGGCCATCGGCGAAGCCATCCGGGTGAGCCCCGACGACGTCGCGGTGAGCTGGCTGCCGCTCTACCACGACATGGGGCTGATCGGATCCTGGCTGGGGGCCCTGTACTTCGGCATCCCGATCGCGATCCTGTCCCCGCTGGCTTTTCTCGCCCGGCCGGCCCGGTGGCTGCAGGCCATCCACGCCCATCGGGCCACCGTCTCCGCCGCTCCCAACTTCGCCTTCGATCTGTGCGCCCGCCGGCTGACCGACGAGGAGACCGGCAGCCTCGACCTGTCGTCGTGGCGCCTGGCGCTCAACGGCTCGGAGCCGGTCAGCCCCGCGACCATCGACCGGTTCACGCGGCGATTCGGCCCGCGGGGATTCAGGGCGAGCGCGATGTGCCCGGTGTACGGGCTCGCCGAGGCCTCGGTGGCCCTCACCATCCCGCCGCCCCGGGCTCCCCGGGTGGACACGATCGCCCGGACCACCTTCCAGGAGGGGGGCCGGGCGCTCGCCGCCTCCCCGGACGAGCGAGCACCGCTGTCCTTCGTGTCGTGCGGACCACCCCTGCCCCGACACGAGATACGCGTCGTCGACCGGGACGGCCGTCTCCTGGGGGAGCGAGTCGAGGGCCGGATCGAGTTTCGTGGCCCGTCGGTCACGGAGGGCTACTGGCGCAACCCGGCCGCGACGCGGGCGGCGCGTCACGACGGGTGGATGGATTCGGGAGACCTGGGCTACTGGGCCGACGGCGAGCTGTACGTCACCGGGCGGCAGAAGGACCTCATCATCAAGGCCGGACGCAATCTGTATCCGCAGGAGGTCGAGGACATCGTGGGCGCCGTCCCGGGCATCCGGAAGGGCTGCGTGGCGGCCTTCGGCGTCCACGACCCGAGCGTGGGCACCGAGCGGCTGGTGGTCGTCGCGGAGACCCGGACGCGCCCGGGCCCCGAGCGCGAGCAGCTGCGCGCCGCGGTGCTGGACCGGGTGGTGGCCGCGCTCGGGATCCCGGCCGACGTGGTCGTGATCGCGGACCCCCACGCCGTGCTCAAGACCTCCAGCGGCAAGGTCCGGCGCAGCGCGACGCGCGCCCTCTACCTGGCGGGCGGCCTCGGCCGGCCGGGGCGGACGGTCGCGGCGCAATGGGCGCGCCTCCTCCTGCGCGATGTCGGAGCACGGGCGATCCGGGCCGCGGGCCGGCTGCCTGCTCTCGTCCGCGCCGGCTACCTGGGCTCACTGTTCCTGCTCACCGTCCCGCCACTCTGGCTGGGCGTGCGCCTCGCTCCGAGCGACTCCGCGGCCGATCGCATGGTCCGAGGCTGGTGTCGCCTGATACTCGCGGCCTCCGGTTGCTCGCTTCGTCTGGAGGGAGCCGAACATCTCACCGTGCACGGGCCGCTCGTGCTGGCCGCCAACCACGGGAGCTACCTGGACGTCGTCGTGCTCCTCGCGGCCCTGCCGGTCCCGTTCCGGTTCGTGGCCAAGCAAGAGCTCGTCACCGCGCCGGTCGTGGGACGCATCATCCGCAAGGTCGGACACCTGACCGTGGAGCGCGGGCCGAGCTCCCGCAGCGTGACCGACGCGCTGAGGGTCACCCGCGCGCTCCGCGACGGCCTTTCGGTGCTGGTGTTCCCCGAGGGCACGTTCGTGCGGGCGCCGGGCATCCTGCCGTTCCGCCTGGGCGGCTTCAAGGCCGCGGTGGAGACCGGGTGCCCGGTCATCCCGGTCACGATCAGGGGAACCCGCGAGATCCTGCCCGACGGCAGCTGGCTCCCGCGCCCTGGGCCGGTCACGCTGGCGGTCGGCGCCCCGATCGTGCCCGAGCACGACGGGTGGCCGGCCATGGTGCGGCTGCGCGACCGTACCCGGGCCGAGATCATCCGCCGCTCGACCGAGCCGGCCGTCGACCACCACCAGTTCTTCTCACCCCAACCCGGAGACCGAGATGATCAACGCTAGGCCCGACGGGCACGCTCTTCTCGTCACGCTCGGCAAGAACTGGTGGATGGTCGGTGCCAGGGGCGCGCTCGCGATCCTGTTCGGCGCCCTGCTCCTGCTCCGCCCGGCCACCTCCCTGAACCTGCTGGTCGCGCTCTTCGGCGCCTACGCGCTGCTGGACGGCGCCTGGGCGATCGCGTCGGCGCTGTGGGTCACGCGGACGTGGTTCACGGCGTGGCCCGTCCTGTTCGAAGGCGCGGTGAGTGTCGCGGTGGGCGGGCTCGCGCTCGTGTGGCCGCTCGTGCCCCGCGAGCTCGTGCTCGCCGTCGCCACCTGGGGCCTCCTCACCGGGATCCTGGAGATCACCGCCGCGGTCCGCCTGCCCCGTCGGGGAGCCGGCTACTGGCTGCTGGCGACCGGCGGGGTGTTCTCGCTGTTCCTAGCCGTGATCATCCTCGTCCTGCCCCACGCCGGGGAGCCACCGGTCGTGTCCACCCTCGGCGTCTACGCGCTCGCCTTCGGCGTGCTGCTCGTGGCCGCTGCCTTCGCGCTTCGGAAGACCCTGCCGGCGGGATGAGCCGGGTGCCCTACTCGCCCTGGGGCACCAGATCCAGCGAGCGGAGCCACGCCCCCACCTCGGCATCGCTCGGGGCGCGATAGTCACCGCGCGGGGAGAGGGAGCCGCCCGAGCCGACCTTGGGCGCGTTCGGAATGGCGCTCCGCTTGAACTGGCTCTGGAAGAAGCGCTCGAGGAAGAGGCGGAGATGGGCCTTGATGCGGTCGATCCCGTAGCGGTCGCGCCAGGCACAGTAGGCGAGGAACGCGACCTTCGGAGGCGGATAGCCGAAGCGCACCGTGTAGTAGAGGTTGAAGTCCTGTAGCTCGAAGGGTCCCACCACCGCCTCGGTCTCCTGGGTCGGCTGGGTCGCCCCCGCATCGCCGGGGATCAGCTCGGGGCTGATGCCGGTGTCGAGGATCTCGAGCAAGGTATCGCTGGCGGGCGTCCCCAGCCGGTTGGTCCGGGCGACCCAGCGGATCAGGTGCTGGATGAGCGTCTTGGGAACGCTCGCGTTGACCGCATAGTGCGACATGTGGTCACCGACCCCGTACGTGCACCAGCCCAGGGCGAGCTCGCTCAGGTCACCCGTGCCCACGACGAGGGCCCGGTGGAGGTTGGCGAGACGGAAGAGGTGGCTGGTACGCTCCCCCGCCTGCACGTTCTCGAACGTCACGTCGTAGACCTTCTCGCCCCGGCTGAACGGATGCCCGATGTCCGCGAGCATCTGCAGCGCGCTCGGCCTGATGTCGATCTCGTGCGCGGTGGCGCCGACCGCCTGCATGAGGCGGTGCGCCTGGTCGAGCGTGCGGCGGCTCGTGGCGAATCCGGGCATGGTGTAGGCCAGGATGTGGCGGCGCGGGTGGCCCAGGACGTCCATCGCCTGCGCGCTCACGAGGAGCGCCTGGGTCGAGTCGAGGCCGCCGGATACGCCGATCGCGACGTGCTGGAGGCCGGTGAACTGCAGGCGCTTGACGAGACCCTGCACCTGGATCTCGTAGACCTCCGCGCAGCGCTCGTCGCGACGCTCGGCATCCGAGGGCACATACGGCAGACGCTCGTACCGCCGCTCCGGCAGCAGCCGACCGCGCCGCGGCAGCTCCAGGGGTACCCGCACCCGACGAAACCGGCGGAGCCGGTCCCGCTGCCGCTCCGCGGCCTGGGCGAAGCTGGTCTGCCGCATCCGCTCCTGGGCCAGTCGCTCGAGATCGATCTCGGCGCACACCAGCTGCGGCTCGTAGCTGAAGCGGCGAGACTCGGCCAGGAGCCCGCCATCCTCGTAGATCATCGCGTGACCGTCCCAGGCCAGGTCCGTCGTGGACTCGCCGTAGCCCGCGCCCGAGTAGAGATAGGCGGCGAGGCACCGCGCGGACTGGCTCGCCACGAGCAGGCGCCGGTAGTCGGCCTTGGCCACCGTGACGTTGGAGGCCGAGCAGTTCAGCAGGACGGTCGCTCCCGCCAGCGCGGCCTCCGACGAGGGCGGCGTCGGCACCCAGAGATCCTCGCAGATCTCCACGTTGAAGGTCGCCAGCGGCTGCTCCTCGAGCTGGAACAGCAGGTCGGAGCCGAACGGCACGTCGCGCTGGCCGCCGCACTCGATGCGGTCGAGGACGGCGGCGTCGCCCGAGGCGAACTGGCGCGGCTCGTAGAATTCCCGGTAGCCGGGGAGATAGGTCTTGGGCACCACCCCGAGCACCCGCCCCCGGCACATCACGACCGCACAGTTGTAGAGGAGCTGGTCGACGACCAGCGGCATCCCGACCACCGCCACGATGGACAGGTCCCGGGAGGCCTCGAGCACGAGCGACAGCGCGCTCCCGGATGCCTCGAGCAGGGCGCCCTGGTGGAACAGGTCGTCGCAGGAATAGGCGGACAGGCATAGCTCGGGGAACAGGACCACGACCGCCCGGCGCTCCGCCGCCTGGACGATCAGGTCCGCCACCTGCCGGGCATTGAAGGCCGGGTCGGCCACCCGCACCGCCGGCACCGCCACCGCCACGCGAATGAGCGCGTGGTTGTAGAGGTTGAAGAAGTCCTCGCCCGGCCTCACGGGACGCCCGTCACCTCACGGCTTCGCGCTGGCCGCGCCGCGCCACCTCCTCTTCCGTGGTGCGCATCAGGAGCACCGGGATCTTTGCCGCGCGCAGCACCGCCTCGGCCACCGACCCGAAGATCAGGCGGCCCAGGCCGCCGCGACCGTGGGTGGACATCGCGATGAGATCGGCTCCCGCGTCACCGGCGGCCGCGACGATCTCCTGGGCCGGGTCGCCGCTGCGCACCTCGGTCGCGACCCGCACGCCCTTGTTCCGGAGCTCGATCGCCACCGGGGCCAGGTACTCCTGGGCGTCGATCCGCTCCGCCACGGGGTCTTCGACCGGGACGTACGCCGCGCCCTCGACCACCACCGGCGGGAGCGGCGGGAGGACGCGGAGGAGGATCACCTCCAGGTCCAGAGGCCCGGCGATGTCCAGGATGAACGGGATGATGGTCTCGGCCACCAGGGAGCCATCGAGTGCTACCAGTGCGCGCTTGTACATCGTCGTCTCCTCTCGCAGGGGTGATGGGGTTCTATTTGAACTTCGCGATGGCGCTCTGCAGGGCCGGCTTCAGCTCTTCCCAGGCACGGGTGGCCCCGGCGCGCACGTCCTCCCAGGCGGCGCCGGAAGCGTGCTTGAGCTCCGACAGCTTCTCGGTCATGGCCTTGCGCTGGGCCTTCAAGTCGTCGGTCAGCTGTCTCGCCTCGGCCTCGGCCTTCCCGGCGCTGCGCCGGAGCGCCTCGATCTCCGGCTCCCAGCGGCCGAGCTCCGCCTCGATCTTCGCCCGGAGGTCTCGGAGCGCGGTGCGAGCGCCCGTGGTGGGCTCGAGGGCCTCGATCTCCTTCGCCCACTTCTTGAGCTGCGCCGCGATATCGTCCCGCAGCTCGCCGATGTGCTCGTAGTACTCCTTCCGCGCCTCGGCGAGCTCCTTCTCCGCGCGGGCCCTCAGGCGGTCGAGCTCGGCGCCCCACGCGCGCATCTGGGCCTCGATCACGCCGGGTGCTGCGTCTCGGTCTGTCATGGCGTTGCTCTCCTTCCGGGATCCCGGTCGGGCCTCAGGCGGCCCGGCGGCCCCGCACCATCGCGAGCAGCTCGCGCTCGCCTAGCGTCGGGATGCCCAGGCGTCGCGCCGCCTCCAGCTTCGCGCCGGGCCGCTCGCCGACCACCACGTAGTCCGTCCTCGGCGACACCGAGTCGGTGACCCGCGCCCCCAGGCCCGCGAGGAGATCGACGACCTCGTCCCGCGTGAGCGCGCTCAGGGCGCCGGTCACCACGAATGTCTTGCCCGAAAGCCGGCGAGTCGCCCCTGCGGTCCGGGGCTCGGTCATGCTCACCGAGGCCGCGGCCAGCCGCCGGATCGTCCGGCGATTGCCGGCGTCCGCGAAGAAGCCCGCGACCGATCCCGCGATCGCCGCCCCCACGCCGCGGATCCCCGCGAGCTCCTCGACCGGCGCCGCCGCGAGCCGGTCCAGGCTGCCGTAGCGCGCGGCGAGCAGCCGGGCCACCTGCTCGCCCACGAGCCGGATACCCAGGCCGTTCAGCACACGCGAGAGCCCGCGCCCTCGGGATGCGGCGACCGCACGGACCAGGTTGTCCGCCGACTTCCGTCCGAAGCCCTCGAGCCCCGCGGCCTGCCGGGCCGTCAACCGGTAGAGATCGGCGAAGTCCCGCACGAGGCCGCGGTCGACCAGCTCGCCGATCGTGGCGTCCCCGAGGTGCTCGATGTTCATGGCACGCCGGGAGGCGAAGTGGCGCAGTCGCTGCTTGAGCTGGGCCGGACACGCGCTCCCGACACAGCGCCAGTAGGCCTCGCCCCCGGCGCGGAGGGCCCGGGCCCCACAGGCCGGACAGCGCCGGGGGAAGCGGAAGGGACGGCTCCCGCGCGGCCGCCGGGCCCCGACCACCTGCACGACGTAGGGGATCACGTCCCCGGCCCGCTCGATCAGCACGGTGTCGCCGACGCGGATGTCCTTCCGGCGGACCTCGTCCTCGTTGTGGAGGCTCACGTTGCGGATCACCACGCCGCCCACCTCGACGGGGGCGAGCCGGGCCACCGGGGTCAGGATCCCCGACCGGCCGACCTGCACGTCGATGCCGCGGATCACCGTGGTCGCCTGCCGGGCCGGGAACTTCAGCGCGACCGCCCAGCGCGGATGGTGGCCGGTCGCGCCGAGGCGCTCCTGTTGCCGGAGGGCGTCGACCTTGATGACCACGCCGTCCGCCTCGTACTCGAGCCGGTCCCTCGCCGCCTGGAGACGTCGCCCATAGGCCAGACCGCCCTCGATGTCCCGCACCCGGCGATTGCGCGGGTTGGTGTGGAAGCCGGCCGCCGCGAGCGCGGTGAGCGCCTCCCACTGGGTCTCCACGTCGAGGCCGGGGGCGTAGCTCACCTGGTAGGCGAACAGCTCGAGGGCCCGCCCCGCGGTGACCGCGGGGTCCTTCTGTCGCACCGATCCGGCCGCCGCGTTGCGTGGGTTGGCGAACGTCGCCTCCCCCCGCTCGCCGAGCCCGCGGTTGAGCCGGGCGAACGCCGCGCGCGGCATGAAGACCTCGCCGCGCACCTCGAGCTCGGCGAGGGCGCCGAGCGGGCCGCGGAGCCGGGCCGGAACGCTCGCGATCGTCTGCAGGTTCGCGGTCACGTCCTCGCCGACCCGCCCGTCGCCCCGCGTGGCGCCGCGCACGAGGCGGCCGCGCCGGTAGAGCAGCGCGACGCCGAGCCCGTCGACCTTCGGCTCCGCGACCCAGCCCATCGTCACGCCGGGCAGCGCGCGTCGCACCTGGGCCTCGAAGGCCCCGACCTCCTCGGCGCTGGTCACGCTGTCGAGCGAGAGCATCGCGACGCGGTGCTCGACCCGCGGGAACGGCCCCGCGGGCGCCCCCGCGACGCGCTGGGTCGGACTGTCGACGGTGACGAGATCGGGAAATCTCGCCTCCAGCCGGTGGAGCTCGCGCACCAGCGCGTCGTACTCGGCGTCGGAGATCTCCGGTCGGGTCCGCTGATAGTACAGGCGGTCGTGGCGGGCGATCGCCGTGCGCAGCCAGGCCGTCCGCCGAGCGGCCGCGGCGTGATCGCGCCCCCGCCGCCCCTGGCCGGTCATCGCCCGTGCGCCCTTCGCGCCGCACCCGCCGGCTCGGCCTGCAGCCACGCCAGCAGCTTCGGCAGCGGCCAGGTGTTGACGACCTGACGTGGCTCGGTCCAGCCTCGCCGTGCGGTGGCCACCCCGAGCTCCATCCAGCCGAGGTGATCCAGCATGTGGGCGTCGGTGGAGATCGCCACCAGGACGTCCAGCTCGTGAGCCCGCCGGGCGTGGACGTCGCTGAGGTCCAGGCGGTCCGGATACGCGTTGATCTCGACCGCCTTGCCGTGGCGCCGGGCGGTCCGCAGCACCTCGTCGACATCCAGCGCGTAGGGCTCGCGCTCGCCGATCAGGCGCCCGGTCGGGTGACCCAGCACGTGTAGGTGGGGGTTGGCGAGCGCGCGGCAGATCCGCCGCGTCATCTCCGCGCGCGATTGCTTGAAGGCGGTGTGCACGGACCCGATGACCAGATCGAGCTCGGCCAGCACGCGGTCCGGATAGTCGAGGGTTCCGTCCGGGAGGATGTCGCACTCGCTCCCCGCCAGCACGGTGATCCGCGGGTGCCGGGCCTGGACCGCCCGGATCTTCTTGACGTGCGCGGTGAGCTCCTCGGCGGTGAGCCCGCCCGCCACCCGCGTGGACTCGCTGTGGTCCGTGATCGCCACGTACTTGTAGCCCCGCCGCTCGGCCGCGGTCACGAGCGCCTCGATGGTGTGGTGGCCGTCCGTGGCGTTGGTATGGCAGTGCAGGTCGCCCCGGATGCCGTCGAGCTCGACGAGGTGCGGGAGCTTTCCCCGGAGCGCGGCCTCGATCTCCCCCGCGTCTTCCCGGAGCTCCGGCGCGATCCACGGCAGGCCGACCGCCGCGTAGACGAGGGCCTCGGTGGCGCTCACGAGCCGCCGGCCGGTGGACGCCTTGAAGACGCCGTACTCGGAGATCTTCAGCCCCTTCTTCACGCCCATGTCCCGGATGTGGATGTTGTGCTGCTTGGATCCGGTGAAGTACACGAGCGCCGCCCCGAAGCACGCGGGCTCGACCACCCGCAGGTCCACCTGGATCCCTTCCCGGTGCCGGATCGAGCCCTTCGTCGCCCCGCGCTCGAGCACCTCCGCCACCTGGGGCAGGCCGGCGAAGGCCTGCATGACCGCGGCCGGCTTCGTGGACGTCACGAGGATGTCGAGGTCGCCCACCGTGTCCTTCATCCGCCGGAGGGAGCCCGCGAGGCTGATCTGCCGCACGGCCGGAACGCGCTCGAGCGCCTCGACGAGCTCGCGCCCCAGGGGCAGGGCGTGACCGAGCGGCATCCGCTCCTGCCCCCCGCGGACGAGCCGGATACCCTTGAGGATGTTCTGCTCGGTCTTGGCCTGGATGCCGGGCAGGCCACGGAGCCGGCCCTTGCTGGCCAGCTTCTCCAGCTGGCCGATCCCCTTGATGTGCTGCCGCTGGTACAGCAGCCGGGCCGTGCGGGGCCCGACACCCGGGATGTTCATCAGCTCGACGACCCCGCGGGGGATCCCCTTGCTCGCGGTCGCGATCTCCTTGATCTTCCCGGTCTCGAGGTACTCCCGGATCTTGCCCGCCAGATCGGCGCCGATCCCGGGGATGTCCTCGAGGCGGTCCTCGCGGGCGACGGTCTGCACGTCCTCGCCGAGCGACTCGAGGTTCTGGGCGGCCCGGCGGTACGCGCGGATGCGGAACGGGTTCTCGCCCTGGAGCTCGAGGACGTCGGCCATGAGCTCGAACTGCCGCGCCACCTCGAAGTTCTTCATCCCGGGTCATGGAGTGCATGCGCGATGCCGGAAGGAAAGGTCAGGGAAATCGATGGCCTGGTGATCTCGCCGCCTCCCACGAGATCGGCCCGGCGAGGCGCCGCCGCCTCTCGTGGGTCGGCCGCGCCACGCCTGGCCTTCTCGGGCCGGGCGTGGCAAGCTGCCCCCGCCCCATGTTCACCGTGGCCACCTGCCTGTCGCGCGTCGGCCGACTCCTGTACCTCATGGCGCCGGCCTATCTCGCCAACATGGCTCCGCCCCTGGTCCGCTACTGGAGGGGATGGAACCGACCGATCAGCGAGCGGTGGCTCGGCAGCCACAAGACCGTCGTCGGCTTCGGGGCGGGCGTCCTCGCGGCGGTCGCCGTCACGCTCGTCCAGTCGCGCA
>DATFAJ010000135.1:0-2376 GCA_035254745.1 Candidatus Methylomirabilota bacterium
GGCCCCCCTCTCGTGGCTCCGCTTTTAGCATATTTCGACGCGCCACTCGGCCGGATCATTCGGCCGGCCCGCCCGGGCGGGGGCGAGCGGAGGCGCGCGAGGCGAGCCGGCGTCACGAGCGCGAGCCGAGCAGGGTGAGCCAGGCCGGCGGCGGCGCGCCCAGGGTTCGCAGGGTGCGCGCGACCCGCTCCGGGGTCCCCAGGTCGCACCAGGTGTAGGCCGCCACCTCGGCCACCGCGAGGGCCAGGCTCGGCGACTCCAGGACCGTCCGGGAGAAGTCGGCGGCCGGAGCGAAGAGGTAGGCCTGCCGGAGCGCCCAGGGCTCGTAGTGCGTGCCCGCGAAGACTCCCATGCGCAACAGGCGATCGTGGAGCAGGGGGACGCACTCGCGTCCGGCGTCGATCAGGGTGGCCGCGCCGGCCACGAAGACGAAGGTGTTCCACAGACCGCCCAGGGCGTAGAGGCGTCGCGCCGACTCCTCGGTGGGCTTCTCGCGGAAGCCGCGAATGCGATGGACAGGGTCGGGCCCCGCCCAGCCGACCCGGGCGCCGGGCTCGATCCAGCCGTAGTCGGGGTCGGCGTCCGTGGGCGGCACCCCGAGCAGGACGAGCCCGTCCAGATGCGCGCGCACGTAGGCGGTCACCTCCGCGACGTGGCCCATGAAGACGTCCTCCTCGAGGATGAAGTGGTCCGCCGGGAAGACCGCGACCACGGCCCGCGGATCGCGCGCGTGGATCCAGTGCGCGGGCAACAGGACGCCGGCCGCGGTGCCCCGGTCGCAGGGCTGCGCGAGGACGTGGATCTCGGGAAAGCCGGCGAGCTCCGCGCGCAGGTACCGGTCGTGGCTCGCCTGGGTCACGACCACGATGCGCGACGGCGGGATCAGCCGCGCGACGCGCTCCAGCGTCTGGCGCAGGAGCGACTTCGATCCGGTGAGCACCGCGAACTGCTTGGGCCGCTCCTCCCCGTAGAGATATCGCGTGAGGGCCCGCAGCCGGGTGCCCTCCCCGCCGGCCAGCACGATCGCCCACAGATCGCCTCCACCGCCGATCTCGTGGATCGCCGCGCGCGGCTCGGTGCACGTCAGGGTCTGCTGGAGCATGGATCGCCTCCTCGCTGTCACCTCCGTTCGGGTTTCGACGGGTCGCCGGAGCGCAGGGAACCTCCGGTCGAGCCCTCGATGGGCTCGTGAGCCGGACGCCGACGACGGGATGAAGGCCCTACGAAGAGGGGGGAGCGCGACCGGGATTGGCGGTGAGCCTGGGTGCCTCGGGCGCCGCCTCCGGGGCGTGGCCCAGGCGCTCGGCGGGCGGCAGGGTGACGGCGAGCACGTCGAAGATGCCTGGACCGACGCCCCCGGTCCCCGACACGATGCGCGTCACGACGTCGTCGAAGTCGGCGTCGTCGTAGACCCCGGGGATCCACGAGGGATCGGGTGGGCTCGCGTGGGCGAGGACGGGGAGGGCCAGCCCCACCGCGAGGACGAGCAGAGCGAGCGTGTCGCGCACGGTCGCTAGGGCCGGGGGGACTGCATGAGCTGGCGCATCTCCTCGCGCAGCTGCCGGAGGCGCTCCTTCGTCTGCGCGACCCGGGCGAGCTGCTCGGGCGTGAGCACGGCCCGGACCTCGAGGGCCGCGCCCGCACTGTCCTGGGCGAGCTGGTCGCGGAGCTGGCCGATCCGCTGGAGCTGCGGCTGCAGGTCGGCCGCCTGCACCGGGCCGGGCGCGAGCAGCTTGCCGCCCAGCTCCTGCTGCGCCTGTCGGAGCTGCTCGATCAGCGGGCGCGCGGTGGCCCGGTGCGCGGACAGGATGGCGCGCACGCGGGTCTGCTGCTCCGGGGTCAGGTTGGCGGCGCGGATCATCAGCCAGAGCTCGCCGTCCCCGCGCCCCCCGCTCCAGCGCATCGACGACGACTCGTGACCCGGGCTCTGGGCGAGCGCGGGCGCGGCCGAGAGGGCGACCAGCAGCAGGACGCCCGCGATCACACGCTTCACGGCTCGCCTCCGGTGAGGGTGCTGTCGACCTCGCGCGCCATGCTCTCGAGGCTCAGCGGCGCGTCGTCGCCCGTGTTCGGCACCGGGTCGCCGCTCACCGAGAAGAGCGACGCGGAGACGTCGGAGAGGATCGCGGCGACCTCCTGCGGCTGCATCGAGGGCGGAACCGGGGTCACCGCGCGCCAGACCGCGACCTCCACCCACACCAGGAGGGCGACCGCGGCCGCGGAGAGTCCGACCGCGGCGGGCAGCCAGCGCCGCCGTGCAGGCGCGATCCGGGTCAGGGGCTCGCGCGTGTCGCGCAGGACCGCGGTGATGACCTCGAGATCGCGGCGCAGCTGCCGCGCGCGCCCGGCGCACGCCGCGCAGGCGGCCAGGTGCGC
>DATFAJ010000136.1:0-10640 GCA_035254745.1 Candidatus Methylomirabilota bacterium
TTTACCAGTCTTTCGTAGGTGGTCACAACCACATGGTGGACCATCTCCATCTGCTAGCTGACGGCAGCGCCGACGAATACTGCTTCTGCCAGATCAGCCGCGCATAACGACAATTATCGCTTGGTGGTCTGAACGGCGCCATATGCAGTGGCACTTGCGAGGTTGGAGTAGTCGGGCCAAGCAGGAGACGCCATGCACTACTCCGGGACAACCCGTCAATGTTTCGGCTGACCCAGAGCGGGCGTGATGGTGTTGTCGAGTGCCACGGCGCGCACCGTCGGTCACTGGCCGCGCCAGTTCACGCAGGCCACCGTGGCGCCGCTGGTTCAGCTCAACGGCCTGGACACCGTTCCGGCGACCGTGTCTCGACCCCCGCCTCGTCACGCAGGATATCCTCACCCAAAGCATTGGCCTCACCCCGTGCGCCGAGGGCTGCGTAAGCTTCGTGTGGTGACTGTCGCAACCCTCCTGCTGGGAGGGGGAACTCCGGCCGTCTGCGCGTCCGACAGCGCGCGGCGCCTCGTCGACACCGACGGCGTCGTGCATCTCACCAATGTGCCGGCCGATCCGCGCTACCGTGGCCTTCCCGGGGCCTCCGGCACCAGCGCGGGCTGGCTGCGGCTGCCCCCGCGCGTGCGGACGCGCTACACCGCCGACATCCAGGAGATCGCGCGGGAGCACGGCGTGAGCCCAGCGCTGGTCGAGGCCGTGGTGGCCACCGAGTCGGGCTTCGATCCGGCCGCGGTCTCGCCGAAGGGCGCAGGCGGGCTGATGCAGCTCATGCCCAGGACGGCGTCGGCCCTCGGCGTGGTCGACAGCTTCGACCCGCGTGAGAACATCCGCGGGGGCGTCCGGCACCTGCGATATCTCCTGGAGCGCTACCACGGCAGCGTGGTGCTAGCGCTCGCGGCCTACAACGCGGGCGAGGGCGCCGTCGATACCCATCGCGCCGTGCCCCCCTACCCCGAGACGCAGCAGTACGTCCAGCGCGTGCTGCGCCGGGCGGGCCTGGCCAATTCGCTCGCGGGTGCAGAGGCACTCTACCGCTACGTGGGGCCCGACGACGTCATGACGTACAGCAACCTGCCGCCTCGCCTCCGACACTGACATCGCGACCGCACAGTGTCGACTTACAGCGACAATTGACGACCCTTCGGGCCGACGATGATAATCCGGCCGCCGTGAGCACCTCCTCGCCGCAGCCACTCCGTCTGGGCCAGCTTCTCGTCGAAACAGGCGTCGTCACCGACGACGTCCTTGAGGGGGCACTGACGCTTGCCGCGCGAGAGCGGCAGCGGCTGGGCGAGGCGCTCGTGGTCATGGGAGCCGCCACCGTCGAGGATGTGCTCAAGGCGGTGGCTGCCCAGCATGCGCTGCCGTATCTCTCCGCCGAGGAGCTGCCCTCGACGCCACCGGTGCTCAAGGAGCTGTCCCCCCGGTACCTGCGACAGGCCGTCGCCTGCCCGATCGCGGTCGAGGGGTCGACGGTCACGGTCGCGATGGCGGATCCCACCGACCCCCTGCTGCTCGACGAGCTCCAGCAGACCCTGCCCTTGGCCATCCGGCTCTGCGTGGCGCCGGGAGTCGCCATCCTCGAGGCCATCGAGCGGGCCTACGGGGCCAGCACCGCGCTCCAGAAGATCGTGGAGGGCATGGGCACGGCCGGCGACCGCCAGGCCGACTCCGAGGACGACGTCGGTCACCTTCGCGACATGGCCTTCGAGGCGCCGGTGGTCCGGCTCGTCAACCTGCTGATCGAGGGCGCGCTCGCGGCCGACGCCTCCGATATCCACATCGAGCCCTTCGAGGACAGCCTGCGGGTGCGCTACCGCGTCGACGGGCTGCTCTACGACCAGGAGGCGCCGCCCCGTCGCTTGCAGGCCGCGCTCACCTCGCGCATCAAGATCATGGCCGAGATGAACATCGCGGAGCGGCGCCTGCCCCAGGACGGGCGCATCCGGGTCACCGCACCGGGCGGCCGGCGCGTGGACATTCGCGTCTCCACCGTGCCCACCATCCACGGCGAGTCCATCGTGATGCGGCTCCTCGACCGCTCCTCGGTCTTCCTGCCGTTCGACCGCCTCGGCTTCGCGCCGGCCGCGGCCCGCGGCTTCGAGGCGCTGATCCACCGGCCGCACGGCATCGTGCTCGTCACCGGACCCACCGGCTCCGGCAAGACCACCACGCTCTACGCCGCGCTCGACAAGATCAACCGGCCCGACCTCAAGATCATCACCGTCGAGGACCCGGTGGAGTACCAGCTGAAGGGCGTCAACCAGATCCCGGTGCGGCCCAAGATCGGGCTGTCGTTCGCCTCGGGCCTCCGGCACATCGTTCGTCAGGATCCCGACGTCATCATGGTCGGCGAGATCCGCGATCTGGAAACCGCGGAGATCGCCATCCAGGCCGCGCTCACCGGGCATCTGGTCTTCTCCACGCTCCACACCAACGACGCCCCGGGCGCGGTGACACGCCTTCAGGACATGGGCTGTGAGCCCTACCTCGTCTCCTCCGTGCTGAGCGGCGTGCTCGCCCAGCGGCTGGTGCGCCGCATCTGCCAGGCCTGTCGGGTGCCGGACCATCCGGACCCGGCGTCACTCCTGGCCCTGGGCGTCACCGACGCCGCCGGCGTGGAGCTCTTCCACGGCAAGGGCTGCGACGACTGCCGCGGGACCGGGTACCGGGGGCGCACCGGCATCTACGAGCTGTTCCGAATCACCGAGGACGCGCGGAGCCTGGTGGTGCGCAAGGCGCCGGTGGGCGAGATCCGGCGGCACGCGGTCGCGCAGGGCATGGTGACGCTGCGCGAGGACGCGTGGGCGAAGGCGTGCGCGGGGCTCACCACCGTGGAGGAGATCTTGCGCGTGACGCAGGAGGACACGTGACCGTCTTCGCGTACCGGGCGGCCGATCGTCGGGGGCAGACGATCGACGGGGTGATGGAGGCGCCGGACGCGCGCGCGGTCGTGGAGCGTCTGCAGCGCGACGCCTACTTCCCGATCACGATCGACGCCCAGGACCAGCGCCGGCGGCTGCTGGGATTCGCCTGGCCCGAGACCTGGCGGGGCCGGGTCGCCGGGCGCGATCTGGTCGCGCTCACCCAGCAGCTCGCCACCCTGGTCGAGGCCGGCCTTCCGCTCGACCGCGCGCTGGCCATTCAGGCCGAGCTGGCACCGACGCCGCGGCTGCGCGCCATCATGGCCGACGTGCTGCGCAGCGTGCAGGGCGGCACGTCGCTGGCCGACGCGCTCGGCAAGCATCACCCGCGGCCGTTCTCGCGCCTCTACATCAACATGGTGCGGGCCGGCGAGAAGGGCGGCGTGCTCGAGACCACGCTGCGCCGGCTCGCCGGCTTCCTCGACGAGTCGCAGGAGTTCCGCGACGCGCTGGTCTCCGCGCTCATCTACCCGGTGCTGCTCACCGGCGTCGGCACCGCCGCGGTGGTCTTCCTGATGACGTTCGTCATCCCGCGCTTCGCGACCATCTTCAAGGACCTGGGCGCGACGATCCCGCTGCCCACGCTGATCCTGCTCGAGGCGAGCGGATTCATCCAGCACTACTGGTGGCTGCTGGCGCTCCTCGTGACCGCCGGCGTGCTGGGAAGCCGGATGGCGCTGGCGACGCCGCGCGGGCGGCTCGGCGCCGACCGGCTGCTGCTGCGACTGCCACTGGCGGGCACGGTCATCGTCCAGACCGAGGTGGCCCGCTTCACGCGCATCCTGGGCACGCTGCTCAAGAGCGGCGTCGCCATGATCCCGGCCCTCACCGTGGTCAAGGACATGCTGGGCAATCAGGTGCTGGCCGGGGCCGTCGAGAGCCTGAGCGACGGCGTCCGCCGCGGCGCCGGCCTGGCCCGGCCCATGGCGGAGGCGCGCACGTTCCCCGCGCTGGCCGTGCACCTGGTGCGGGTGGGCGAGGAGACCGGCCGGCTCGAGGAGACGCTGCTGCAGGTGGCGGCCTCGCTCGAGGCGGACACGCGCAAGCTCGTCAAGCGGCTGATCGCCCTGGCCGAGCCCTGCATCATCCTGATCATGGGCCTGGTGGTGGGCTTCATCGTGGTCGCCATGCTGATGGCCATCCTCTCCGTCACCGACCTGCCCATATGAGGCGGCCCATGTGGATGAAGCGCCTGCTCCGGGATCAACGCGGCTTCTCTCTGATCGAGTTGCTGGTGGTCATCATCATCCTGGGGCTGATCGCAGGCCTCGTCGGCCCCCGGCTCTTCGGCCGCGTCGGCCAGAGCAAGGTGGCCGCCGCCCGGGCGCAGATCGAGCTGTTCGGCGCTGCGCTCGACCAGTACCGGCTCGATATCGGCGCCTATCCGCCGGCGGGCGCCGGCCTGCAGGCGCTGGTGCAGAACCCCAACCTGGCGGCCTGGAACGGGCCCTATCTGAAGAAGCCGGCGGTGCCGTCCGACCCCTGGGGCCGCCCCTACCAGTACAAGTGCTGCCCGGGCGATCACGGCGACTACGACATCTGGACCACCGGCGCCGACGGCGCCCCCGGCGGCGAGGGGGAGAACGCCGACGTCACCTCCTGGGACGTGAAGTGACACCGCTGGCAACACCCTCTCCCCTCTGGGGAGAGGGCAGGGTGAGGGGCCCGATGGTGAGGGGCCCGATGGTGAAGGGCTTCTCCCTCATGGAGCTGCTAGTGGTCCTGGCGATCCTCGCCATCGCGGCCGCGGTGGTCGCCCCCGGCGTCGGCCGCACCGTCGACGGCGTGCGCGCTCGCGCGGAGGTCGGAGCCATCGCCGCCTTCCTCCGCTCCGCCCGCGAGCAGGCGGTGAGCCGCCACCAGACACTCGAGGTGCGGGTGGACCGCGAGAGCCACACCCTGGTCATGCGCCGTGCGGGACAGGCCGGTGAAGCCGGCGTGCGCGCCACGCGCGCCGTCTCCCCTCTCCTCCGCATCGCGGCCGGCCCGCTCCCGCCTCACGTCACCTTCCTCCCGCACGGCATGTCGACGGGTGCGCGCTTCGCGATCGCCGCCCCCGGGCCGCGCACGTACGTGATCACGGTGGACGCGCTGACCGGGCGTGTGAGCACCGAGCGCACCGGATCATGAGTCGGGGGTTCACGCTGCTCGAGGTGCTGGTGGCGCTGACCATCTTGGCGGTCGCCATCGTCGCCTTCATGCAGCTCTCGTCCCAGGGGCTCCGGCTCCTCCATCTCTCGGACGACTACCAGCAGGCCGTGATCGTGGCGGACCGCGTCGCGCGCGCCACCGAGGTCGTCGAGGAGGGCGCCGACGCGGGGCAGGAGGGGCGCTTCCAGTGGGAGCGCCGCGTGAGTCTCGTGCCGGTGCCGGAGGAGCTGACGCCCGGCGCGGGGCCGCAGCTTCGCCTCTACGCGCTGACGGTCGCGGTGCGCTGGGGCCGTGGCCGCACGCTCGAGCTTGCGAGCCTGCGCACTGTTACGCAGACGACGGCGCCATGACGGGCCCGCGCTCCGGCCCGGGCCCCTCACCGTGCCCTCTCCCCGGAGGGGAGAAGGGGAGAGGGTTCACCCTGATCGAGGTGGCGCTCGCGCTCAGCATCGCGGCCGCGGTGCTCGTGATCGTCTTCGGCGGGCTGCGCGTCGGGCTGGCCGCGTGGGGCAAGGGCGAGGCGCGCGCAGCCCGGCTCGACCACGCGCGAGGCGTGCTCGTCCTGCTCGAGCGCGCGCTCGACGGCGCCTTCCCCTACCGCTTCGTCCCGGCAGAGCAGCGGGAGCCGCGCATCCTCTTCGAGGGGCGCCCGGACCAGCTCACCTTCGCCACGCTCGCACCCCCGTTTCCCGGCGCGGTGCCCATCGCGTTCACTGCGATCAGCCTCTCGAGCGAGGAGACCGGGCTGGCCCTCCGCCAGCAGGTGCTGCCCAACCGGCTAGCGCTCGATCGTTTGCCCCCCGTCCTGGTCGACGGGGAGACGGCCGCGGTGCGCTTCCGTTACCTGGGCGAGGCGCCCGGCGCCTGGCAGGAGGAGTGGGATATGAGCCGCGAGGAGAAGATCCCCCGCGCGGTCGAGATCACCCTCGTGGGCCGCGACGGCCCGCGTGGCGCAGCGGCGCAGGTGCTCACGGTGCCCATCCGCGCGGCCATGCCATGACGCGCGAGCGCGGGTTCGTCCTGCTGGCCGTGCTGCTGGTGCTGACGCTGCTGGCGGTGGTCGTGACCGAGCTGGCCTTCTCGGCCCGCCTCGAGGCCTCGATGGTGCGCTCCTACCGCGACGGCGTGCTGGCCCGACACCTGGCCGAGGCCGCGGTGCAGCAGGCCATACGCGAGATCGCGACCCCGGCGCAGGTGGCCGCCCTCGACGGGACCGGCCAGCTCGTGTTCTACCGCGTCCTCCCCGGGCAGACCACGCCCACGCCCCTGCCCCCGTTGCGCCGAGCCGGGGTGGCCCTGGGCCCGGGTGAGTTCTCCTACCGGCTCACCGACGAGAGCGCGCGGCTCGGGCTCAACAGCGTCGTCGCGCAGCGCTTCGCCCGGCTGCTCGACGCCCTCGGGGTGGACGCGACCGAGCGCGACAGCATCGCCGACTCCCTCCAGGACTGGCGCGACGCCGACGAGCTCGATCGCCTCCACGGGGCCGAGAGCGAGTTCTACCTGGCCCTGCCCGTGCCCTATCGCGCGCGCAACGCCAATCTCCAGGACCAGGCGGAGCTGCTCCAGATCCGTGGCGTGACCCCCGAGCTGTACTCCGGCGCGGGCGACCGCCCGGGACTGTCCGAGCTGGTCACCGCGGCGACGGTGAGCACGGTGAACCTCAACACCGCCGCTCCGCTCGTGCTCAAGGCGCTCGGCTTCTCCGACGCGGAGATCGCCGACGTGGTGCAGACGCGCGTGCGCGCTCCCTATCCGGCCGTGCCCGGCCGCTTCGCGGGCCGCGGGCTGGCGGTGGGCAGCAGTGTCTTCCGCATCGAGGCCGAGGGCCGGGTCGCTGGTGTCGCTCGGAGCCGTGTGGTCGCGGTCGTCCAGCGTGGCCGCAAGAACGCGCCGCTCGAGCCGACCATCCTGTCCTGGCGACCGGAGGCCGAGCCATGAGATGGCCCCGGATCGGCGTCTTCCTCCGCGAGGGTCGGCTCACCGTGGTCGCCTTCGGCGGCCCTGACCGGCTGGTGCAGTTCGTGGTCGAGGAAGCGGAGGATCCCGCGGCAACGCTCGCCGCCGAGCTGCGGTCGCGCGGGCTCGGCGCCGGCCGGCTCCGTCTCGGGCTCGATCGCCGACTCACGGTGGTGAAGACCATCGAGCTACCGCGGGCGGCGGGTGGCGACCTGGCGCGGATGATCGACTTCGACCTGGAGCGCCACGTGCCGTTCCCGCCGGAGCAGACGCGCTTCGACTGGGTCGCGCTGCCGGGGCATCCGGAGGAGCCCCGGCGCGTGCTGATGGTGGCGGCCGAGGCGCGCACGGTGGAACGCCCGCTGGCGCTCGTGGCCGGAGCCAAGCGTCGGCCCGCCGCCCTGACCGTGGCCTGCCATGCACTGCCCGCCCTGCTGCGGCGAGTGCTGCCGCCGCGCCACGCGGTATGGGCCCACCGGCACGACGGCGTGGCCGATCTCATCTTCCTCGACGGACGGACGCTGCTGACGAGCCGCCAGGTGGCCGCGGCGGACCCGGCCGAGCTCGCGCGCGAGATCCGGCGGAGTCTGCCGGTCGTGCGCTGGACCGGCGCCGAGGACGTGTGGCTCTCCGGGCTTTCAGGCGACGAGGCGCCGGCGTGGCGGGACCAGCTGACCACCGCGCTCGGCGTCGCCGCGGTCGCGCCCCCGCTTGCCGCCTCCGCTCTGCCGCTCGTCGCCCAGCTGCCCGCGGACGACCAGGGCGCGGGTCTGCTGGCGCTGGCCGTCGCCGCGGAGACACGGAGCCCGGCGCTGAACCTGCTGCCGGCCGCGGTGCGGCCCTGGGTGCCGTCGGGTGGGCAGCTCGTCGCCGCGGGGATGGTCGCGGTCATCGCGGCGCTCGGCCTGAGCTTGGGGCTCGTCCACGTCGTCCGGACCGAGCGGTACCTCGGGCGCCTGACCGCCGAGATCCGTCGCCTCGAGCCGGAGGCGAAGGCAGTGGACGCGCTGGCCGAGGAGCTGGCGCGGAAGCGGCGCGTGCTGGCCGCGCTGGCGTCGGCCGAAGAAGGCCGCGTGCCGGCCCTGCCCGTCCTGCGCGAGCTGACCGAGACACTGCCGCCGGGCGCCTGGCTGCAGGCGCTCTCGATGGACCGCCAGGGCGTCGAGCTCGCCGGCCAGGCCGACGGGGCCAGCGCCCTCGTCCCGCTGCTCGAAGCGTCGAGCCGCCTCGAGCGCGCGGAGCTCACCTCCCCGGTGACCAAGACGCAGAGCAAGGAGCAGTTCCGCGTCCGGGCCGCGTGGAAGGCCCCTCACCCCGCGGCCCCTGCCCTCTCCCCAGAGGCGCGAGGGTCACGATAGATGGCGACGCTCACCCCTCGCGAGCGCGTGATCGTCGGAGCCGGCGCCGTGGTCGCGCTCGCGGTTGGCGGCTACCTCTTCCTCGTCGAGCCTCTGTTGACGCGCGCCCGCGACG
The DNA here is from genome assembly GCA_035254745.1 of Candidatus Methylomirabilota bacterium. Taxonomy (GTDB): domain Bacteria; phylum Methylomirabilota; class Methylomirabilia; order Rokubacteriales; family CSP1-6; genus CAMLFJ01. The sequence goes on from DATFAJ010000136.1 coordinate 8,517, forward strand.
CCGAGGCCATGGTGCCCGCTCGCGAGGCCACGCTCGAGCGTCGCCGGCTCCTGGTGGGCCAGCGGCCGCGGCTCGCCGAGGACCTGGCCGCCGTGACCGCGCGGCTCGAGACCGAGTCGGCGCGCCTGCTTCGCGGCCCGACACCGCCGCTGGCGGCCTCCGAGCTGCAGAAGCTCGTGAAGGAGCTGCTGCCCGCGGGCGGCGTCGAGGTCCGGAGCGAGCGGGTCTTGCCGACGGCCGACCACCAGGGCCTGCAGGAGGTCGGCCTCGAGCTCACCGTCACCGGGAGCATCCGCGACACCGTCGCCGCGCTGGCCCGTCTCGAGCGAACGGATCGGCTGCTCGCGTTGAAGGATGTGAAGATCCGCGTGGTCGCGCCCGGTCAGGCGCGCGACCTACTGACCACGCTCACCGTGGCCGGCTACCTGCTCCCGCGGACCTAGCTCCATGTCCGCGCGCCTCCGCGTCCTGAACATCTCACTCGGCCTCGTGGCCTGCCTCCTCGCGGTCGGACTCGTCCGCGAGCTGCTCGCGGCCCACCCCCTCCCGCCGCCGCCCGCCGCGCGCGCGGCGCGGCCCCTCGCGACCGGCGGCGGAGCGGCAACGTCGACGACGCCACCGTCGGCGGCGGGCTATGGCGTCATCGTGGCGAAGAACCTCTTCAGCCCGAGCCGGACGGAGGCTCCGGCCGGGCCGGTCGTGGCCGCGGGCCCCAAGCCGGTGCTCCACGGCGTGGTGATGGACGGGCCGAGGAGCCGCGCCTACCTGGAGGATCCGCTGCTCAAGCGTACCTTCGGCTACGTCGTCGGCGACACCGTGGGTGGCGGCCGCATAGAGTCGATCGCCGTGGATCGCGTGGTGATCGCTCGAGGCGACGGGCTCCTCGAGGTGCTCCTGTACGATCCATCGAAGCCCCGGGCGGCCCCGACGGCGGCCGCGCCGCCGGCCGCGGCGGTGCCGGCCGCCGCTCAGACCGGCCTCGCCCCGGCGAATCCGGCGACCCCGCCCGCGGTGCCGGCCGCCGTGGTCCCCGTGCCCGCCACGCGAGCCGAGCGGCGATGAGCGTCTGGAGTCGGGCTGCGTGCTGGTTGGTGGTCGTGGCGCTTGGCGCGGGCTGTGCCTCCGCGGTGCCGCCATCCGGCGCACCGACCGCAGCGAGCCAGCCTGGCGAGGCGGGTCGGCCACGGGTCGACGTGACCACCGAGCCGGCGCCCATCCCACGGCCGCCGGCCCCACCGGCCCTGCCCGCGCCGCCATCTTCGCCTCCGCCGGTCCCGCCGGCGACCGCCGCTGCGCCCAAGCCACCCGAGGCCGGTCTCCCATCGTCCCCGGGAGTCGAGGCGCCCGCGCCGGCGGCGGCGCGCCCGCCCGCCCGCCAGCTCGTGCTGAACTTCGACAACGCGGACGTGGAGGTGGTCATCCAGGCCGCCGCCGAGATCGTGGGCTTCAACTACGTGCTCGCGCCGACCGCACGCGGCCGGAAGATCACGGTGCAGACGGTGGGCAAGATCTCGAGCGACGAGGTCTTCGCGGTGCTGCTCACCATCCTGGACGTCAACGGCTTGGCCGCGGTGCGCTCCGGCAACCTGTACCGGATCATCCCTCGCGAGAACGCGCCGCAGACCCCGGTGAGGACGATCGTCGGGCGCGAGGAGGGCCCCGGCCTCCCGCCCGACGAGGTGGTGACGCAGGTCGTTCCCCTCCAGTTCATCGGCGCCCAGGACGCGGTCGCGCTGCTGCGTCCGTTCGTGGCCACCCAGGGCGCCCTCGCCGCGCACCGCGAGACGAACCTGCTGATCCTCACCGACACGGCCGCCAACGTGCGTCGCCTCCTCGAGGTGCTCAAGCTCGTGGACGTGGAGGTGGCGCTGAGCGAGCTCCAGATCATCGCGCTCAAGTACGCCGACGCGCAGGAGCTGGCCCAGATCCTGGCGCAGCTCTTCGCCAGCGGCCGGGTAGGCGCCGGGCCGAGCCTCCCCGCTCCGGCTCCTCCGGCGGCGCCCGCCCCGCCAGGCGGCGTGCCGCCGCGGGCGGGTGCGGGCCCGCCGAACGCGGAGCGGCCGTTGATCGTCCCCGAGCGACGCTCCAACTCGCTCGTCGTCCACGCCCGCAAGCAGGACATGG
>DATFAJ010000137.1:0-4281 GCA_035254745.1 Candidatus Methylomirabilota bacterium
CAGGAGAACATCGAGTTCTTCCGCGACCTGCGCCGAGTGCCGCGGGACCAGTACGCGGGCAATCGCGAGCGGCTGCTCCGCATGACGCGTCTCGAGCGGTTCCTCGACCGCCCGGCCGTCACCCTCTCGGGGGGAATGCGGCAGAAGCTGGCCCTCATCTGCACCCTCATCCATCTCCCCGACGTGCTCCTGCTGGACGAGCCCACCACCGGTGTGGATCCGATCTCCCGCCGCGACTTTTGGTCGATCATCCATACGCTGGTGGCGGGCCGCGGCGTGACCGTGCTCATGACCACCGCGTACATGGACGAGGCCGAGCGGTGTCACCGGGTGAGCCTCATGCACGACGGCGCGGTGATCGCGGCCGGGAGCCCGGACGCCCTGACCGCGGAGCTCGTCGGCCAGGTCTGGAGCGTGCGCAGCGACCATCCCGACGACGTGGTGGCCGCGCTCCGGGCGCAGCCGCGGGTACGGTCGATCGCGATCGCGGGCGGGGAGGTCCGCGTGCTCGCGGGCGACACGGACGGTGATCCGAGCGGAGCGCTCGCCGCCGCCGGCCTCCTCGGGTTCACGGTCGAGCCCGTTCGCCCCGGCTTCGAGGATGTCTTCGTCGAGCGCGTCACGCGGGAGGGGTCGGCTCCGGCCGCCGCCCCGCCGGAGCTGCTCGAGGCCGCGCGGGCCCGGTTCGCCGGCGGGGCGATTGTCGCGGATCGGCTCACGTGCCGCTTCGGCGCGTTCACCGCGGTGGACTCCGTCAGCCTCACTGTCGACGAGGGGGAGATCCTGGGCTTGCTCGGTCCCAACGGCGCGGGCAAGACGACCCTGATCAAGATGCTCTGCGGGCTCCAGGCCCCGGCCGACGGCCGCGCCGTCGTGGCCGGCTTCGACGTGCGGGCGGCCCGCGCCGAGCTTCGCGGTCACATCGGCTACATGTCCCAGCGGTTCTCGCTGTACCGGGACCAGACGGTGCTCGAGAACCTCCGGCTCTCCGCCGGCCTCTACGGGATGCCCCGCGCCCGGCGGCGGGCCCGAATCGCCGCCCTGCTGTCGAGCCTGGACCTCGAGAGCCTGGCGGACCGACCGGCCGCGGCGCTGCCGCTGGGCGTGCGCCAGCGGCTGGCGCTTGCCAGCACGATCCTGCACGAGCCGCCGGTGCTCTTCCTCGACGAGCCCACCGCCGGCGTGGACCCGCTGGCCCGGCGCCAGTTCTGGGACCTCGTGCACCTGCTGGCCCACCAGCACGGCGTCGCAGTGCTCGTCTCCACCCACTACATGGACGAGGCCACCCACTGCGATCGGCTCGGCTTCATGCACGAGGCGCGCCTCGTCGGGCTGGGCACGCCGTCGGAGCTCCGGGAGCGCGCCGAGACCGCCGGGGGGCCGATGCTCTCGGTGGACGCGCCGGAGTTCGGCCGCGCCTTCACGCTGCTGCAGTCGCGCTTCCCGGACGCCATGCTCCACGGCCGTCACATCCGCTGGCAGACCGCCCGGCCCGAGGAGGATCGGCGGGCCGCGACGGAGGCCCTCGCCACCGCCGGTCTCGCCGCCACCGTCCTGACCCGGCCCCTGTCGATGGAGGACACGTTCGTCAGCGTGCTCCGCGCCGCGGGACTCGGCCGTGCGTAGGCTCGGCGCCGATCGCGCGCTGGCCATCGCGCGGAAGGAGGCCCGGGAGCTCCTTCGGGATCCCGCCTACCTGGGGCTCGCGGTGGTGGTGCCGCTGCTGCTCATCCTGCTTCTCGGCTACCAGCTCTCGCTCGACGTCAGGGGCCTGCTCGTCGCGGTGGTCGACCACGACCGCTCCCCGTGGAGCCGAGACTACGTCGACGGCATCGTGCACTCCGAGTACTTCCGGCTCGTCGGTGTGCTCGACAGCGCCGAGCAGGCGCACGAATGGATCCGGTCCGGCCGGGCCCGGGTCGTCATCGACATCCCGCCCGACTTCGGCCGTCGGCTCAGCGGTGGCCTTCCCACGTCGGTCGGAGTGACCGTCGACGGCTCGTTTCCCACTCGGGGCCAGATCGGGGTCGGCTACGTGCAGGCGATCAGCGCCCTCTACAACCAGCAACTGCTGCGGGAGTATCTGGCCCGCCAGGGCGCGGGAGATGCCTCCCCATGGCCGGTTCAGATGGAGGTGGCCGTCTGGTACAACCCTACGCTCGAGAGCAAGAACTTCGTGGTGCCGGGCATGCTGGTCGTGATCCTGATGATCTTCCCGCCGCTGCTCAGTGCGCTCCTGATCGTGCGGGAGCGGGAGAGCGGTACCATCCTCAACCTGTACTGCTCGCCCGCCGGACGGTGGGACATCCTGGTCGGCAAGGCGTTGCCGTACGTGGCGGTCTCCTTCCTCGACTTCCTCGTGATCTTCGCGGCCAGCATCTGGCTGTTCCGGGTCCGCTTCGTGGGCGCGGTGTGGATCCTGTCGGTCGGCGCGCTGCTCTACTCGGTGTGCACGGTCGGCCTCGGCCTGATGATCTCCGCGCTGACCCGCAGCCAGCTCGCCGCCATGCTGGCCACCTTTCTCGGCGCGGTAGCCCCCGCCTTCACCTTCTCCGGCATCTTCACGCCGGCGGCGAGCCTGGACGCGGTGGGCCGGTTCGTGAGCCGCCTCATCCCCGCGACCTACTTCATGGACGTCGTCCGCGGCAGCTACCTCAAGGGTGGCGGCGTCGCCCCGTACGTGCCGAGCCTGCTGATCCTCCTGCTCTACTGCGGTGTCGTCTACGTGGCGGCATGGCTCGCCCTCCGCAAGCGGCTCGGCTGATGGGCAGCCGTCTTGCGGCCATGATCCGGAAGGAGTGGAGCCAGCTCTTCCGGGATGTGCCCATCCTCCTGTTCGTGGTCTGGGCCTTCACCGGCGCGGTCTACACCGGCGGGCACGGCATCGGCTCCGAGCTGCGGAACTACCCCACGCTCGTGCTCGACCTCTCCCGTAGCCGGGCGAGCCGCGAGCTGCTGTCCCGATTCCGCGCCCCGTACTTCAAGATCGTCGGCTACGCAGACAGCGATGCGGAGGTGGTGCACTGGCTCGACTCGGGCCGAGCCAGCCTCGTCGTCGTCATCCCCGCCGACTTCGAGCGGCGCGCCCATGAGGGGGACGCCCGGTTCCAGGTGATCTCCGACGGGACCCAATCCATGTCCGCAACGATCGCCGGCGCCCACATCGCGAGCATCGCCGGCCGCTACGGCGTGGAGCTGCTCCAGGCACGGCTCGCCGCCCGCGCCGGGGCGAGTCTGCCCCAGGTGGACGCCCGCGTGCGTGTCGAGTACAACCCGAATCTCGTCGAGACCTGGTTCTCCGGGCTCCTCGAGGTGCTGAACCAGGTGACCATGATCGCCATGCTGCTGGCCGCGGCGGCCATGGTGCGGGAGCGCGAGCACGGCACCCTGGAGCATCTGCTGGTGAGCCCCCTGCGGCCGTGGGAGCTATTCGCGGCCAAGGTCGCTCCGGTAGTGGCCCTGGTGCCGCTCGCCGCCCTCGGCTCGGTGTTCGGGATCGTGCACGGCGTCTTCGGGACACCCATCCGCGGGAGCGTGGCGCTCTTCTACGCCGTCTCGGTCGTGTACGTGTTCGCGATGGCGAGCCTCGGCCTCGCGATCGCGGTAGTGGCCCGCAACCTCGGCCAGGCGATGCTGCTCCTGCTCCTGATCCTGTACCCCATGATGCTGCTGTCGGGCGCCTTCACCCCGCCCGAGGCCATGGGGCTGCTCATGCGGTACGCGAGTCTGGCCTCGCCGGTGCGGCACTACGTGGACTTCGGCTACCAGGTTCTGTTCAAGGGCAACGGCCTCGCGTACGTCTGGCCGGATGTGCTTGGCATCCTCGGCCTGGGTCTGGTCCTGTTCGGCATCTCGGTCCGCCGCTTCGCGCGGCTCGCGCGCTGAGGGCCGGGCCGGGCTGGGACGACGCTGCCCCGACCTGGGGCGGCGCCTCCACGCCGCGCAGCCGACCGGGCGGGCGAGCCCGGCCGCAAGGCGCTGATTCGGTGCGAGTTCCCGCGGTCGTCCCATTGGCACTTCGGTTGCTCTATCTCACGCATGCCACAGATCCTCGGCGGAGGGAGACGGGGCCGGCCGTGACCTGGGAGCCGATCCGGAAGTCGGGGCAGCCGGGGCCCGCCTCCCCGAATCTCGGGGACTACGAGGCGGCGCGGACCGCCTTCTCGTGGGAGACGGCCCGCGCCGAGCTCGACGGGCTTCCCGCGGGCGGAGGCCTCAACATCGCCCACGAGGCGGTGGATCGCCACCTGGCGCACGGCCACGGCGGCCGCCTCGCGCTGC
>DATFAJ010000138.1:0-3679 GCA_035254745.1 Candidatus Methylomirabilota bacterium
GCGCGATCTGGCCGCCGACGCGGAGGCGCGGCGGCGGTATCTCGGAGTCTAGAGCCGGCCGAGGGCGCGGAGGATGACCTCGGGGGTCATCGGGACGCGGGTGACGCGGGCCCGGAACGGGCTGAGCGCGTCGTTCACCGCGTTGAGGACGGCGCCCGGGGCACCCGCGACGCCGCCCTCGCCCGCTCCCTTGAAGCCGCCCTCCGAGTAGGCGGTCGGCGTCTCCACGTGGGCCACCCCGATGTCGGGCATCTCGGGGGCCATCGGGACCAGGTAGTCCATCATGGTGGTGGTCAAGAGCTGGCCCCGCTCGTCGTAGATGCAGTGCTCGAAGAGCGCGTCGCCGATGCCGTGGGCCACCCCGCCCCGCACCTGCTCGTCCACGAGCATCGGGTTGATGATGCGCCCGCAGTCCTCCGCGACCCAGTGCCCGAGGAGCTTGACGAACCCGGTCTCGACGTCCACCTCGACGTGGGAGAGCTGCACCCCGTTGGTGTAGGCGAGCGGCTGGTGGCGGGGCACGTAGTGCCGGGTGACGGTGAGCTCGGACTGGAAATCCTTCGGGAGCTGGTCGGGACGGAAGTAGGCGATCCGGCCCAGCTCCGACAGCGGCAGGCGCGCCTCCCCGGTGCGCGCGTCCACGATCTGACCGCGGCGGATGTCGAGGGCGAGCGCGTCCACCTCGAGGACGACCGCGGCGACCTTCAGGATGTTCTCCTTGAGGGCCTTGCCGGTCTGGATGGTGGCCTCGCCGCCGATACCGGCCCCGCGGCTGCCCCAGGTCCCGCCCCCGTAGGGCGTCACCATGGTGTCGCCGGTGACCACCCGCACGTCGTCGACGTGGACGCCCACCGTGGTCGCGGCGACCTGGGCCAGGATGGTGTCGGTGCCCTGGCCCTGCTCGGTGATGCTCGAGATCACGGTGAGCTTCCCACTGGGCTCCAGGCGAATCGTCGTGCCGTCCTGGGAGGAGATGCGCGCGCCGCCGGTCCCGTAGGTCTGGGCCCCGGGCACCGTGAGGTCGATGAACACGCAGAGGCCGAGGCCCCGGTAGACGCCCTGGGTCCGAAGCCGGTCGCGCTCCGCGCAGAGCGCGTGGTAGCCGGACAGCGCGAGCACCGCGTCGAGCGACTCCTCGTGCGAGAGCCGCTCGAAGAAGAGCCCGGTGGGGGCGGTGTACGGGTACATGTCGGCGGTCAGCAGGTTGCGCCGGCGCACCTCGACCGGATCGAGGCCGAGCTCGCGCGCGACCCGGTCGACCATCGCCTCCATGACCAGCGCGGCGACCGGGTGGCCGACCGCGCGGTACTGCGACATCGGCGTCTTGTTCTGGAAGACCACGCGGCCGCGCGCGTCGTAGTCGCGGAAGCGGTAGGGGCCGGGAGTGGTGCGCAGGACCTGGCCGCTCTCGACCACGCTCGACCGCGGGTACATCGAGAACGGGCCGACAGGGGCCAGGTCGTCGAGGCGCATGCCCAGGATGGTCCCGTCGCGCCGCACCGCCACCTCGGCGGTGACCCGATGGTCGCGCGAGTGGATGTCGGTCTGGAAGGACTCGATGCGGTCGGCGAGGAACTTCACCGGCCGGCCGAGCATCACCGCGAGGGCACAGGTCGCGATCTCGTCCGGGTAGGTGTGGATCTTGAGGCCGAACGAGCCGCCCACGTCCTTGTTGATCACGCGCACCCGGTGCTCGGGGATGCGGAGGTGACGCGACAGGATGTCGTGGAGCATGTAGGGCGCCTGGCCCGAGTGGTACACGGTGAGGGTCTCGTCGGCGGGGTCGTAGTCGGCGAGGACGACCCGGGGCTCGAGGCTCACCACGGTGTGACGCCCGGTGTCGAAGGTGTCGCGATAGACCGCGTCGGCCGCCGCGAACGCGGCCTCCACGTCGCCCGACTTCACCCGCGACTCGAGCAGGAGGTTGTCGCCCAGCTCCGGGTGGATGACCGGCGAGCCCGGGGCGAGCGCGGCCTCCGCGTCGACCACCGGGGGCAGCGGCTCCCACGTCACGCGCACGAGCGCGCAGCCGTCTTCCGCGACCGCGCGTGACTCCGCCACCACCGCCACCACCGGCTCGCCCTGCCAGACCGCCTTGTCGACCGCGAGCGGGTACTGCGGCGCGGACTTCATGCCCGCGTAGTTCTTCAGCACGCCCACCCAGGGCTCGCAACGCGGCGCCAGCTCCCGACCGGTCACCACCGCGGCCACCCCGGGCAGCGCGGCCGCCGCCGCGGTGTCGATGGCCGCGATCCGCGCGTGGGCGTGGGGGGAGCGCACGAAGGCGGCGTGCAGGAGCCGCGGCAGCGGCACGTCGTCGGTGTAGGTGCCGCGGCCCGCCACGAGCCGCGCGGTCTGGGGCCGCACCACCGAGCGGCCGATATAGCCGTCGTCTCCCGACGGGGCCGGCGCGCTCGCCGCGCTCCCCCGGCGCCCGGTCGCCCGGAGGACCGCCTGCACGATGGCGTGATAGCCGGTGCAGCGGCAGTAGTTGCCGCCGATGGCCTCGCGAACGGTCGCGGGGTCGGGGTGCGGATCGCGCTCGAGCAGCGCGTGCGCGGTGAGCAGCATCCCCGCCGTGCAGAATCCGCACTGGAGCGCGTTCTCCATGCGGAAGGCCTGCTGGAGCGGGGCGAGGACCCCGCTCTCGGCCAGCCCCTCGATGGTCTCGACGCGGCAGCCGTCGGCCTGGGCCGCCAGCATCAGGCAGCCGCGCAGCGACGCGCCGTCGACCCGGACGGTGCACGCGCCGCAGACCCCGTGCTCGCAGCCGATGTGCGAGCCGGTGAGCCCGAGCTCGTACCGCAGGAAGTCGACCAGGGTCTGGCGTGGCTCGATCTCCCGCGAGACGGGCACGCCGTTGACGGTGAGGGCGATCTTCACTTGGCGCCGTCCATCATCCGCCGGATCACCCGGGCGAGGAGGACGCCGGCCAGGTGCCGGCGGAGCACGGGTGAGGCGTGGATGTCGCCGGGCGGGTCGAGATCGCGCGTGAGCGCGCGCCCGGCCGCGGCGAGGGCCTCGGGGTCGGGCCCCCGCCCCGCCAGCGCGGTCTCGGCGGACCGCGCGCGGACCGGCCGGTCGCCGACGCCGAAGAACACGAGGCGCGCCTCGCGGACCGTCCGGCCCTCGACGCGCAGGCGCGCGGCGAGGCCGGCGAGCGCGAAGTCGCCGTGGCGGCGGGCCAGCTCCTCGAAGCTGGCGCGCCAGCCCGGGGCAAGCGGGACCACGATCTCGGTCACCACCTCGCCGGGCTCGACCGCGGTGGTGTAGATGCCGCGGAAGAAGTCGGCGGCAGCCACGCTCCGCGAGCCGCCGCGGCGGCTCAGGCGGATCGCGGCGTCGAGCGCGACCGCGCAGGCCGGGAGCTCCGCGGCGGGATCGGCGAGCGCGAGGCTGCCGCCGACGGTGCCGCGGGCCCGGATCGCGGCGTGTCCGACGTGCGGCACCGCCGCCGCGAGCAGGGGCGCGTGCTCGCGCACGAGCGGCGAGCGCTCGAGCGCCTCCTGCCGCGTGAGTGCGCCGATGACCAGCCCCTCGGGGGCGAGCCGGATGTCGTCGAGGCCGGGGAGCCGATTGATGTCGATCACCGCGCGCGGCGTGGCCAGGCGCATGTTGAGTGCGGGCACCAGGCTCTGGCCGCCGGCCAGGATGCGCCCGTCGTCGCCGTATCGATCGA
>DATFAJ010000139.1:0-3466 GCA_035254745.1 Candidatus Methylomirabilota bacterium
GGGGGCCTAGAAATGGCCCCCGCACTCCCCCAGTCAGCGGACGACCGGGGTCCGCGGCCAGCCCGCGTCGGCGTGCGAGCTCAGCGCACGACGCTGCGGCCGCGCCACTTGTCGATCGACTTCTTCGAGAAGAGCCACTTCCCCTCGTGCTGCAGCGCGGGAATCCGACGCTCCGCCGCCATCGCGGCCACCGTCTTCTCGTCCATGGCCAGGTAGCGGGCCGCTTCCTTCACGTCCATCGTGTCCTTTGGCAGCACCGGCGATCGCCTCCCCGTGGTGGATCAGTGCGCGCGGGCGCCCGCCGTCGCGTCGGACGCCTTCTTCAACCGCTCGATCTCCGCCTCGAGCCCGTGGATGCGATCGAGCATCTGCTCCAGGGCCCGCGCGAGCGGATCCGGGAGGTCCGCCTGGTTGAGATCGATGCCCCCGGTCACCCGCTCGCCGTTGCGGAATGTTATGCGACCGGGCACCCCGACCACAACACAGTTCTCCGGCACCTCGCGCACCACCACCGACCCGGCCCCGATCCGGCTCCCGGCCCCGATGGTGAACGCCCCGATGATCTTGGCCCCCGCGCCGATCACCACGTTGTCCCCGATGGTGGGATGCCGCTTCTCGCGCTTGACGCTCGTGCCGCCGAGGGTAACTCCCTGTAGGATGCTCACGTTCGTCCCGACCTCGGCGGTCTCGCCGATGACCACCCCCATGCCGTGATCGATGAAGAGCCCCGGGCCCAGCACCGCGGCGGGGTGGATCTCGATGCCGGTCAGGAAGCGGCCCACGTGGGACACGAAGCGGCCGGTCAAACGCCACCCGCTCCGCCAGAGCGCGTGCGCGAAGCGGTGACACCAGATCGCGTGCACGCCCGGATAGCACAGCACGACCTCGAGCGCCGACCGGGCCGCCGGATCGCGCTCCATCACCGTCCTCACATCCTGACGCATGCGATCAAGCATCGCGCTCGCTCCTTGTCCGGGCCCGGTCGAGCGCGTCACGCGCGGCCGCCCGCAGCCCCAGCACCGCGACCTGCGCGGCGTGCCGCCGCGCCTCCGGCAATCCCCCGACCGCCGCCTCGACCCGCTCGGCGGGCAGCTCGAGCAGCTCCTCGAGCCCGGACCCCGCCGCGACCTCGGTGGCCGCGCTGGCCGCCGCGATCGTCGGTCCACACCCGTAGGCCTGGAATCGCGCCTCCACCACCCGGCCGTCCCGGACCCGCAGGTGGAAGCGTACCAGGTCCATGCACTCCTTGTGCTCCCCTTCGCCGACCCCGTCCGGATCCCGCATCCGGCCCGCGTTCCGCGGATTCCGGAAGTGATCGATCAAGGCCGGGCTGTACTGCACCGCCGCGACCTGGACCCCCGGCCTCAGGCCCGCGCCGGCATCGCGCTCCGCAGCTTCGCCACCAGCGGCTCGGTGCAGTCGATGACGTAGTCGACGTCCGCCGCGGTGGTGCTCCGGCCGAGCGAGTGCCGCACCGCCCCCATCGCCCAGTCGAGCGGGACGCCCATCGCCACCAGCACGTAGGACGGCTCCACGTTGCCGGAGGTACAGGCCGAGCCGGCCGACACGCCGATGCCCTTCAGATCCAGGCCGAGCACGATGGATTCCGACTCCACGTGCCGGAAGCACACGTTGCAGGTGCCGGGCACCCGCTCGGTGGGGTGGCCGTTGAGTCGCACCTCGGGCACGCGGCTCTCGAGGCCCTCCCAGAGCCGGTTGCGCAGCCCGGTCAGCCGCCGGCCCTCCTCGACCATGTCGCGCCCACGGATCTCGACCGCCTTCCCGAAGCCCACGATGCCGGCCACGTTCTCGGTGCCGGCCCGGCGCCGCCGCTCGTGCTCGCCGCCGTGCTGGAGGGACACCATCTTGGTGCCTTTCCGGATATACAGGCCGGCCACGCCCTTGGGCCCGTAGATCTTGTGGCCCGAGAACGACAGCATGTCGATGTTGAAGGCGTCGAGGTCGATCGGCACCTTGCCGAAGGTCTGCACCGCGTCCATGTGGAACGGGATGCCGTGCTCGCGGGCGATCGCCCCGAGCTGCCGGGCCGGCTGCACGGTGCCGATCTCGGAGTTGGCGTGCATGATCGAGATCAGGATCGTGTCGGGCCGGATCGCCCGCCGGAGCGCGTCCGGATCGACCATCCCGTAGCCGTCGACCTCGAGATAGGTGGCGGCGAAGCCCTGGGTCTCCAGGGTCTGCACCGCGCGCAGGACCGCGTGGTGCTCGATCTTGGTGGTGATGATGTGGCCCCGGCCGCGGGCCAGCGCCACCCCCTTGACCGCCATGTTGTCGGACTCGGTGCCGCCGGACGTGAAGACGACCTCTTCCTTGCCGACGCGCAGGAAGTGGGCGACCTGGTCACGCGCGGTCTCCAGGCCCTCGCGCGCCTCGCGGCCGAAGCCGTGCACGCTCGACGGATTGCCGAACCGCTCGCTGAAGTACGGCAGCATCGCCTCGACGACCTCCGGGTGCACCGGAGTCGAAGCATTGTGATCGAGATAGACCTGTCGGCTCATTGACGCTCCCCTTTCACTTTGTTACGCTGCGCCCGCATGGCCCTCGCCGGACGGAAGCTCGGCCTGATGGTGTCCACCGCGCCCGACCACCCGAACCTCGAGACCGCGCTCGGTCTCTCGAAGGCGGCGATCGACGGCGGCGGAGACGTGTACCTCTACCTGATCGACGACGCGGTCGCCGCGGTGGAGGACGAGCGCCTGCAGGCCCTCGCCGACCGCGGGCTCAAGCTCTTCGTGTGCGCCTACGGCTGCCAGAAGCGGCGCCGCCCCCTGTCGGAGCGGGCCACCAACTGCGGCCTCGTGGTCCTCACCGACGTGATCAACGGCACCGACCGCTTCATCGCCCTGAACTAGTCGCGCGGCATTGAGCCAGCACGCACCCACCCTCGTCGTCATCTCGGAGGACCCGCGCGTCTCGCACCGGGCCAACGAGGCGATGCGCATCGCGCTCGGCATCGTGGCCGGCGACAACGAGGTCCGGATCGTGCTCACCGGGCCCGCGGTGCACCTGCTCGACGAGGACACCGACGACTTGGTCGACGGCGACGACATCGCCAAGTTCCGCGCCTCGCTCAAGAAGCTCGGCGTGCCGTTCCACGTCGAGGGCGCGCCGCCCACCGCGCCCGGGTGGAATGCGGACGGCCACCCGGTGATCCCGGTGAGCCCGGCCCAGATCGCGGCGCTGGTCCCCAGGGCCACGCGGTTCCTGATCTTCTGATGGCCTCGTTCCTCCACATCCTCAAGGCGGACTCGGCCGCCCCGCTCGCCGCCTCCGTCATCGAGTCGAACCTGGCCGAGCCGGACGCCCGCGTGACGGTGGTGCTGCTCGACGGCGCGTCCGCCCCGCCCGTGCCCGCGGGCGCGACGGTGCGCCGTCTCGCCGACGGCGACCTCGACTACCCCGGCCTGCTCGATCTGATCTTCGCTCACGACCACGTCGTCACCTG
>DATFAJ010000140.1:0-5006 GCA_035254745.1 Candidatus Methylomirabilota bacterium
GGGCCCGGCCGAGGCACGCGGTACCCGGCGGCCCGTCGGTCTCGGGCAGGCCCGGGCCCACCGCGAAGCCGGTGGTCAGCAGCACGCGCCGACTCCGGCGCAGGGCCCGGGCCGCCGCGGTGGCACCGCCGCGGACGAAGAACGCGGCGATGCCGCGACCGCCGGGATCCAGCGCCATCAGGTGATCGATCATCGGAGCACGGATCGCGGGATCAGCGCTTCGGCGCCGCGGGCACCGCCGGCGCCGGGGTGCCGGGCTGGGGCAGCGTGAAGGTCAGCAGCGCGGCCTCGTCACCCTCCTTGTCGAAGTTCACGAGCAGGCCCGTCTTGTAAAAGAAGACGTCCATCTCGTTGTGCTTGGTGATGGCGTCGGGCACGCCCCAGGCCTGGATCACCGTGTTCCGGCCGAAGATCTTCGGCTTGGGCTCGAGCCGGAGAACCCGCACCACCGTGGGCTTGTAGCCCTGGGGGGTGAGCAGCCCGTAATCGATCGTCATCCTCTCCAGGCCGCCCGGGGCCCGCGCATCCTCGTACACCCACCGGGTCGTGTCGTAGCCGTCCGCCTTGGCATGCGTCTCCTTGCTGGGCGCGCCGTAGCGCGCGCGGACCTGGTCGGTGGTGGTCGTGCCGGGATCGATCGCCCCCCACTCCTCGGCCGTGACGGCCCCTGGGCCGACGAGCAGCGCGGCCAGCGTGACCGCCGCGAGCAGCGCGCGCCGCACGGCGGTCAGAACCCGATCGCGGCGCCGTCGCCGCGGGGGTCGGCGCCGCCGCGCAGGGTGCCGTCGTTGAGGGTGATGCCGTGGGCGTGCCCCATGCGCATGAAGAAGTCGGACACCGGGACGACGTGGTGGCCCATGCGCGCGAGCGCCTCGCGGGTGGCCACGGGCACGCGGCTCTCGATGCGCACCTGGTCCACCACGTCGCCCGGGTCGATGGGGCCGGCCACGAAGCGGGGCCGCTCGATGGCCTCCTGGATCTCCATGCCGTAGTCGAGCGCGTTGGTCAGCGACTGGGCGTGGAACATGGCCTGCCCGTCTCCGCCCATGTTGGAGTAGCCCAGCACCGGTCGATCCTCGCGCGTGACCACGCACGCGATCAGGGTGTGGAACGGGCGCTTGCCCGGCGCGAAGTGGTTCGGGTGCGCAGGGTCGGTGTTGAAGTAGGCGCCCCGGTTCTGGAGCACCACCCCGGTGTCGGGCGCCACCACCCCGGAGCCGAACGATTTGTAGAGGCTCTGGATGACGCTCATGACGTTGCCCTGCGCGTCCGCCACCACGAAGCCGGTGGTGTCGCCGTCGAGCTCGCCCCACTTGTGCCACTGCGCCTTCCCGGGATCGAAGGCGCGGCGACGGCGCTCCGCATAGCTCTTGCCGAGCAGGGCCTCCACCGGCACGCGCTCGCGCGCGGGGTCGGCCACCCAGCGGTCGCGGTCCGCGTAGGCCAGCTTGGTCATCTCGATCAGCAGGTGGAGGTGCTCGGGCGACTGCGGCTCGTAGCGCGCGAGGTCGAAGCCCTCGAGCAGGTTCAGGCTCAGCAGCACGGCCAGGCCCTGGGTCGGCGGCGGCGTCTCGTACACCGTGTAGCCGCGATAGGTGGACGAGATGGGAGCGCCCCACTCGCCCTCGTGCGCGGCCAGATCCTCCGCGGTGAGAAAGCCGTCGCGGCTCATGCGGTCGGCGATCGAGCGGGCCACGCGGCCCTTGTAGAACAGCTCGGGCTCCTGCCCCAGCTCGGTGAGGGTACGGGCCAGGTCGGGCTGGCGAAAGCAGGCCCCGGTGCGGGGAAACACGCCGCCGGGCGCGAAGACGCGATGCCACTCCGGGTCGTCGACCGTCGGCGCCTTCTCGCGGATGGCCTGCGCGACCACGTCGCTGAGCGGGAAGCCCTCTCCCGCGTAGTACGCCGCCGGCTCGAGCAGCGAGGCCAGCGGGCGGGTGCCGAAGCGGTCGAGCAGCATGCGCCAGCCCCGGGTGACCCCGGGGACGGAGACCGAGCCTGCGCCGGTGCCCGGCACCGCCTGGAGCCCGCGACGGCCCAGCTCGTCGAGCGTGGCCCGCGAGCCGGAGCGGCCCGCCCCGTTCAGGAAGTGCACCCGTCGGGTAACCGCCTCGTGATAGAGCACGAAGATGTCGCCGCCCACGCCGCAGAAGTTCGGCTGCGTGACCGCGAGCACCGCGTTGGTGGCGATGGCCGCGTCCACCACGTTGCCACCCGATCGCAGCACGTCCACGCCGGCCAGCGAGGCCAGCGGATGACAGGAAGCCACCATGCCGCGGCGGCCCATGGGCGCCTGGCGGTGCGCGTAGCCGATCTGGGGCATCCTAGCCCTCCGAGAAGATGCGGGTGATCTCGTCCTGCGGGAAGGTCGGCATGGGCCGCGCGTGGCCTCCGGTCACCAGGCTCACGCCCTGCGAGGCCTCCGTGACGCGTCCGATGGGCGCGCAGTCGACGCCCGCGCCGCGGCAGGCCGCGATCACGCTCTCGGCGTCCCCCGGGTCCACCGCGAGCAGCAGCGAGCCCGACGCGATCGTGCCGAGCGGGTCGAGGCCGAAGGCCTCGCAGAGCACGCGGCCCTCGCGCAGCACCGGGATGCGCTCGCGGTCCACGCGCACGCCGACGTCACCGGCCTGGGCCAGCTCCCAGCAGGCGGTGGCCACGCCGCCCTCGGTGGGGTCGTGCATCGCGTGCACGCGCGCCGCGCTGCACGCGGCCCGCGCCTCCGGCACCACGCTGATGCCGGGCCGCCGCAGGAGCTCCGCCGCGCGCTTCACCACGTCGGCGGGCACGCCCCGTCGAAGGGCCTCGGCCGCGCGCTCGCGCGCCACGATGGCCGCGCCCTCGAGCGGCACGCCCTTGGTGAGCAGCAGCGTGTCACCCGGCCGCGCGCCGCCGGTGGTCACCAGACGGTCCTTCGCCACCTCGCCCAGCATGCTGCCGGACACGATGGCCCGCGGCAGCCCCGCGGTCACCTCGGTGTGGCCACCGATCAGCGCCACCCCCAGCTCGGTGCACGCCTCGCCGAGATCGGCGAAGATCCGCTCCACCCCGCCCTCGGCGGCCAGGCCCTCGGGCAGCAGCACGGTGGCCAGGAACCAGAGCGGGCGCGCGCCGCGCACCGCCACGTCGTTGGCGTTGACGTGCAGGGCGTACCAGCCGACCTCGTCGGTGGCGAAGGTGACGGGGTCGGTGGTGGCGATCAGGTAGCGGTCTCCCATGTCGAGCACCGCCGCGTCCTCGCCGAGACGCGGCCCGATCACCACGCGGGGGTCGGCCGACGCGAGCTTGCCGAGCAGGCGCTCGAGGAGCTGGGGAGGAAGCTTGCCGACGGCCAGGGCGGGCATGGCCCCCGTAGTATAGCCCGGCAATTTCGGGGGGCTAGAACAGGGGGCCGACGGCGCGCAGGGCGGCGACGACCAGCGGCTTCGGGTAGATCCCCATGACCACCACGCCCATCACGCAGAGGAAGATGCAGAACTGGAGGAGCGGGGCCACCGGGATCGGCTCGCGGCGCTCGGGCGCGTCGATGTACATGCGCTTGGCGACCAGCAGGTAGTAGAACAGGGCCACCACGGTCAGCACCGCGCCCACCAGCACCAGCCAGTAGAGCCCCTGCTCGGCGGCGGCCCAGAAGACGTAGAGCTTCGCCCAGAAGCCGGCCACGAACGGGATGCCGCCCAGCGAGAGCAGGAAGAGCAGCATGCAGAGCGCGAGGATGGGCGAGCGCTGCGCGAGGCCGCGGAAGGCGGCGATGGCGTCCGAGCCCTCCGCCTGGGCCACCGCCTCCACCACCAGGAACGCGCCCATGTTCCCGAAGAGGTAGGCCACCAGGTAGAAGAGCATCATCGCGGTACCGTTGGCGGAGACGGCGGCGAGGCCCACCAGCATGTAGCCGATGTGGGCCACGCCCGAGTAGGCGAGCAGCCGCTTGATGTTCTGTTGCGGGATCGCCATCAGGTTGCCGCCGATGATGGTCACGGTGGCGAGCGCGGCGGCGGCGGGCACCCAGTAGACCACCCGGTCGCCCATGCCCTCGAGGTAGAGGCGGAAGATCACCACGAAGCCCGCCGCCTTGGGCGCCACCGAGAGCCACGCCACGAAGGGGGTGCTCGCCGCCTCGTAGGTGTCGGGCACCCACATGTGGAACGGGAACGCGGCGATCTTGAAGCCGAGCCCGCCCAGCGCCAGCAGCATGCCGAGCAGCATCATGGGATGCCCGGTCCCGAGCGCATGCGCGACGCCACGCACGTCGGTGGTGCCCGCGACCCCGTACATGAACGAGAGCCCGTAGGCGAGCACCGCCGAGGAAACCGTGCCGATCAGGAAGAACTTCAGCGCCGCCTCCACCGCCTCCGGCTCCCGCTTGAGGAAGCCGGCCAGGTAGTAGAGCGGGATCGACATCAGCTCGAAGGCCACGAACAGCAGCACCAGGTCCCGCGCCGAGGCGAGCACCAGCATGCCGAGCAGCGAGGCCAGGATCGCCAGGTAGTACTCGGTGGCCCGCCGGGCGAAGGCGGCCGCGCGCAGCGGCAGCGAGGCGAGCACCCCGATCAGGGTGGCCAGGAGGAAGAGCCGCTTCGCGAACAGCGCGAGCTCGTCCTGCACGAAGACGCCGTGGAACAGCTCCGTCCCCGCCTCGCTGCGCCAGGAGAAGCCGAAGAGGACGACGAGGCCGATCGCGGTGAGCACGCCGACCCGCCGCTTGTCGTCTCCGGACATGAACAGGCCCACGAGGAAGACGACCAGCATGAGCAGCGCGAGCCCGACCTCCAGCACCAGCGGGCTGCCCACCTCGGGCCCGTTCACTGGAGCACCCACAGGCGGTTCAGGAGCGGGATGGTGGCGGTGTCCACCGGCCCCAGGGCCAGCGACGGCCACACCCCGAACAGCACGATCACCGCCACCAGGATCCACAGGGCGGCCCACTCGGGCCCGCGCGCGTCGGGCAGATGCTGGAAGTGTGGATCGGTCGAGGGCGGGCCCCAGAAGATCTGCTTGGTGACGCG
>DATFAJ010000141.1:0-4389 GCA_035254745.1 Candidatus Methylomirabilota bacterium
TGCAGGATCATCGAGGGCGCGGTGAGGATCCGGGCGCCGCCTGCGTGTCCGGTCGTCATCGCCTCCGTGACGACCACGCGCCGCTCGCCGGTGAGGCCTGGGCGGATCTCCGGAACCGTCATGCCGCGCATGATACTGCGCAATGACGGCTCGGAGCCATACGAGCATGTCGAGGACCAGGACCCGGCGGACCGGCGGGCGCGCGTGCTATCATCCCGCCACGGTGCGTCCCAGCACGATCCACCACGCGGAGGCGTGACCATGCGCAAACCCACGGCGATCGGCCTCGTGTCGCTCCTGCTCGGCCTGGCGGCGCTCCTCGCGGCTCCTCCGATCGCGGGCGCCCAGGACGAAGTCAAGCTCGGCGCGTTCCTGCCCATCTCCGGCATCAGCGCCGACGTGGGCGCGCAGATGAAGGCGGGCACCGAGGTCGCGCTCGAGCGCATGGCGACGCTGCAGGTGGGCGGCAAGCCGATGAAGGTCCGCGTCATCTGGTACGACGACGAGGGCAAGGGCGACGTCGGGCTCAACGTGGTCACGCGGGCCCTCACCGTCGACAAGATCCACGTGGGGATGGGCTTTCTCTCCAGCGACGTGTTCATCCGCGTGATGGACGAGTTCCAGAAGGCGTCGACCCCGGTGGTCACCTGCTGCTCGGCGTCGCTCAAGATCGGCGAGAAGATCGCCCAGAACAAGATGCAGCATGTCTTCCAGCTCAGCCCCACCGCCAACGACATCGCGCGGTCGGTG
The DNA here is from genome assembly GCA_035254745.1 of Candidatus Methylomirabilota bacterium. Classification (GTDB taxonomy): domain Bacteria; phylum Methylomirabilota; class Methylomirabilia; order Rokubacteriales; family CSP1-6; genus CAMLFJ01. The sequence continues at coordinate 751 of DATFAJ010000141.1, forward strand.
GCGGCCGCGGTCGCGCAACACGTGAAGCCGAAGAAGATCGCGCTGCTCAACGAGAACACCGATGCGGGGCGCGACTTTTCGCGGATCGTCCGCGACTGGTTCGCCGCCAACGCCAAGGACGTCGAGGTCGCCGCCGACGAGTTCGTCGATCGTGGCGTGACCGACCTGACCCCGCAGTGGGCGAAGATCAAGCGGAGCGGCGCGCAGGCCACCATCGGCGAGGTCTACGGCTCCAGCGGGCCGGTGCTCTTCAACCAGTGGTTCGAGCTGAAGGTGCCGTCGCTCATCGCCCACATGGGCGCCACCGTGAGCGCGCAGACGTTCATCGACCAGCACGTCAAGCAGACGGACCTCGCCATCGTCAACAACCGCTGGTGGCCCGCGAAGTACTCCGAGGTGTCCGAGCCCATGATGGCGGCCTACAAGAAGAAGACCGGCACCGATCCCACCAACTTCGCGGTGCAGGCCCACGACGCCACCCTCGTCCTGCTCGACGCGATCCAGAAGGCGGGCAGCCTCGATCCGCAGAAGATCCAGGGCGCCCTCGAGAGCACCACCTTCGTGACCGCGTGGGGCACCCGCAAGTTCACGCCGCTCGCCGAGGGGCACCGCATGCCCATCCAGACCGTGGTCGTGCAGATCCAGGGCGGCAAGAAGGTGCCGATCTATCCCGAGTCGGTCGCGGCGGCCGGCGGCGGCAAGTACGTGCCGGTGCCCCCGTTCGCGTGGGACAAGAAGTAGCCCCTCCGCCGAAGCTCGCCCTCGCCGGCCTCAGCAAGTGGTTCGGCGGCCTCCGCGCCGTCTCCGCCTGCTCGTTCGACGTCGCGCCCGGCACCGTGGTGGGCCTCATCGGCCCCAACGGCTCCGGCAAGAGCACGGTCTTCAACCTGGTCACCGGCCTCCTGCGGCCCGACGAGGGCGCGATCCGCTACGACGGGGAGCGCATCGACGGGCTCGCCACCCACGAGATCGCGCGGCGGGGCGTCGGCCGCACGTTCCAGTCGGTGAAGATCTTCCGCGACCTGCCCGTCCGCGAGAACCTGGCCATCGCGGCCATGGGCCGCCGGCTCCGCGGCTGGGAGCCGCGCGCCCAGGAGTGGCTCGCCCGCATGGGCCTCACCCACCTCGTCGACGCACCCGCGGGCAGTCTCTCCATCGGCCAGCAGCGCCTGCTCGAGCTGGCGATGAACCTGGTGATCGACCCCGAGTTCCTGCTGCTCGACGAGCCCCTGGCGGGCGTGCACCCGGTGATCCGACGCCAGATCGCGGACACGCTCCGCGACCTGCGCGCGCGGGGGCGCACCCTCCTGATCATCGAGCACCACATGCCGTTCGTGATGGGGCTCTGCGACAAGATCGTGGTGATGGACCACGGCGAGAAGATCGCGGAGGGGCCGCCCGCGGCGGTCCGCGCCGACGCACGGGTGATCGCGGCTCTGCTCGGACGGGCGGAGCGCGGGAGCGACGATGCTCGAGCTTGAGGCCGTGCGATCCGGCTACGGCAAGCTGGAGATCCTCCAGTCGGCCTCGCTGCGGGTCCCCGACGGCGCGATCATCGGCATCATCGGGCCCAACGGCGCCGGCAAGTCCACGTTGCTCAAGACCGCCTTCGGCTATCTCACGCCCTGGGCGGGCCGCATCGCGCTCGACGGGCGCGAGATCGCGGGGCGGCGGCCCGACGAGATCATGCGCTGCGGGGTCGGGTACCTCGCCCAGGCGGGCGGCCTGTTCGCGGAGATGACCGTGCACGACAACCTGGTGCTCGGCGGCTACACGGTCTCGCGCGGGGACAAGCGGCGCGCTGTCGACTCCGTCTACGCGCGCTTCCCCCTCTTCCACGACCGCCGCCGCCAGCTCGCCGGCGCGCTGTCCGGCGGCGAGCAGCGCCTGCTCGCCATCGCCCGCGCCCTCATCGTCCACCCCCGCCTGCTCCTGCTCGACGAGCCGTCGGCCGCGCTGGCCCCGCGATTCATCGACGAGGTCTACGCGACGCTCGTGGCGCTCAACCAAGACGGGCTCGCGATGCTGATCGTCGAGCAGAACGTCGAGGCGATCCTGGCGGTCGCCCACCGCGTGTTCGTGCTGGACCTGGGCCGGAACGCCTTCGACGGGACGCCGGCCGAGCTGCGCGGCTCCGATCGGATCCGCCGGCTCTACCTCGGCGAGGACGACGAGGACGCTGCGGCCGGGTCGAGGCCCTGATGCTCGAGTCCCTCCTCGAGTTCCTGATCCAGGGCCTGGTCCTGGGGGGGCTCTACGCGCTGTTCGCCGTCGGGCTCAGCCTGATCTTCGGCGTGCTCGACGTCATCAACGTGGCCCACGGGGAGTTCTTCGCGGTCGGTGGCTACCTGGCCTTCGCGGCGGTCGTGCTCCTGCATCTCCCGGGCGCCCTGGGCGTGCTCGGGGCGGCCGTGGGGACCTTCCTGCTCGGCCTCTGCGTCTATCCCCTCCTCATCGCACCGCTCAAGCGGCGGCTCGGGGGGCGGCCGCAGGGGCCGCTCTACCTCGTGCTGACGCTCGGCCTGTCCACGTTCCTCCAGTCGAGCCTGCTGGCGATCGCGGGGGGCGACTACCGGCAGGTCCCGCCCCAGGTGAGCGGCATCCTCGACCTGGGCGTCACCGCGGTGAGCCACCAGCGGCTGCTCGTGCTCGGGGCCGCCGCGGGGCTGCTCAGCGCGCTCTTCGCGTTCCTGCGCTTTCATCCCGAGGGGCTCGCGGTGCGCGCGGTGGCGCTCAATCCCGACGCGGCCCAGGCGATGGGCATCAACCTGCCGCGCATCTTCGCCCTCACCCTCGCCCTGGGCGTGGCCCTCGCCGGCGTGGGTGGCGCGCTCATGGCCCCGCTCTTCAACGTGTACCCGGCGGTCGGCTTCCCGCTGACCATCAAGGCCTTCGCCATCACGATCCTCGGGGGCATGGGCAACCCGGCGGGCGCGCTGGTCGCGAGCTTCCTCGTCTCCATCGCCGAGTCGCTCTCGGTGATGGTGATCCCGTCGCAGTGGCAGAACCTCATCGCGTTCGCGGTGATGATCGTGATGCTCCTGGTCCGGCCCCGCGGCCTCTTCGGCCGGGCCGTCTCGCGATGAGCGCCCGCGCGAGGGGCACGCTCGCCGCCGTGGCGGGCGCCGCGCTGCTGCCCGTGCTGCTGCCGCACCCGTTCGTGCTCACCATCGCGACGCAGGCCGCGATCTGGGCGCTGCTGGCCGCGAGCTGGGATCTGCTGAGCGGCTACACCGGGCAGATCTCGTTCGGCCACGCCGGCTTCTTCGCCCTCGGGGCCTACGCGGCCGCCGCCGCGACCAAGCACGCCGACGTCTCCCCGTGGCTCGGCCTGCTCGTGGGCGCGACGATCGCGGCCGCCGTCGGGCTCCTGACCGGCTTCCCCGCCCTCCGGCTGCGCGGTCACTATCTCGCGCTCGTGACGCTCGGGCTCGCCGAGATCATCCGGCTCGTCGCCCAGAACTGGCTGGCGCTCACCGGCGGCCCGTTCGGCATGCACGACTTCCGGAGCTTCCCGGGGTTGCCCGACGGCGCGCTCGCCCACCGCCAGGTGATGTACCTGGTCGTCGTCGCGGTCGTGGCCGGCGCCGTCGCGGTCATGTACCAGGTCTGCGAGCGCACGAGCGCGGGCCAGGCGTT
>DATFAJ010000142.1:0-6989 GCA_035254745.1 Candidatus Methylomirabilota bacterium
GCTGGTCAAGGATCTGCTGGCGCGCCACATCCGCTTCACCCAGAGCCCGGTGGCGGCGCGGCTGCTCGTCGACTGGGAGCGCAGCCAGGTGAAGTTCGTGAAGGTGATCCCGCAGGACTTCAAGCGGGTGATGGCCGCGATCAAGAAGGCCCAGGAGACCGGTGTCTCGGCCGACGAGGCCGTGATGGCGAGCGCCCACAACTAGATCATGGGGAAGGTCACCGGCTTCATCGAGTTCAAGCGGGACAAGCAGCCGTACCGGCCGGTGGAGGAGCGCGTCCACGACTGGAAGCAGGTGATGCTGCCCTGGCCGGCCGACGCCCTGCGCAAGCAGGGCGCGCGCTGCATGGACTGCGGCATTCCCTTCTGCCACCAGGGCTGCCCGCTCGGCAACCTGATCCCCGACTGGAACGATCTGGTCTACCGGGACAAGTGGCGCGAGGCCATCGATCGGCTGCACGCCACCAACAACTTCCCGGAGTTCACCGGCACCCTCTGCCCCGCTCCCTGCGAGGGCTCCTGCGTGCTCGGCATCAACGACGAGCCGGTCACGATCAAGGGGATCGAGATCTCCATCGTCGACCTCGCCTTCGCGGAGGGTTGGGTACGCCCCGAGCCGCCTGTCGTCCGGACCGGCAAGACGGTGGCGGTGGTGGGCTCGGGGCCGGCCGGCCTCGCGGCCGCCCAGCAGCTCTGCCGCGCCGGCCACCAGGTGACGGTCTTCGAGCGCGCCGACCGCGTCGGCGGCCTGCTCCGCTACGGCATCCCCGAGTTCAAGATGGAGAAGCGGGTGCTGGACCGGCGGCTCGCCCAGATGGAAGCGGAGGGCGTGCGCTTCGTGGTCAACGCCCACGTGGGAGTGGACCGTCCCGCGGAGGATCTGCGGCGGGAGTTCGACGCCCTCGTGCTCTGCGGCGGCGCCTGCGCGCCGCGCGACCTGCCGATCCCCGGCCGGGACCTGCGTGGGGTGCACTTCGCGATGGACTACCTGACGTGGCAGAACCGGCGGTGCGAGGGCGACGCGGTCGCCGACGAGGCGTTCATCACCGCGAACGGCAAGCGCGTGGTCATCATCGGAGGCGGCGACACCGGAGCCGACTGCCTGGGCACCGCGCACCGCCAGGGGGCGCTCGAGGTGCACCAGCTCGAGATCCTGCCGCGGCCCCCCGACGAGCGCGCCGCCGACAACCCGTGGCCGCAGTGGCCCAACATCTACCGGGTCTCGTCGGCCCACGCCGAGGGGGGCGAGCGCGTCTACTCGGTCTCGACCCTTCGCTTCCTGGGTGACGAGCGCGGCCACCTGAAGGCTCTCGAGCTCGCCCGGGTGGAGCCGGTGCGCGAGGGCGGGCGTCTGATCGTCCGGGAGATCCCGGACTCGACCAGCACGCTCCCGTGCGAGCTGGTGCTCCTGGCCATGGGCTTCGTCGGGCCGGAGCGACCCGGGCTCCTGCAGCAGCTCGGGGTCGCGCTCACCGACCGGGGCAACGTCAAGCGGGACGAGAACTGGATGACGAGCGTGCCCGGGGTGTTCACCGCGGGCGACATGCAGCGGGGCCAGTCGCTGATCGTCTGGGCGATCGCGGAGGGACGCAGCGCGGCCCGCGGGGTGGACCGCTACCTCATGGGCGCCTCGGACCTGCCCGCCCCGCTCGCCTGAGCCGGCCGGCGCCTAGCGCCAGCGCTCGAAATCCCACAGCGGCTCGGTGCGCGCCGCGATGCCCGCCACGTGATCGATCTCGCCACGCAGCCGCTCGGGGGTCAGGTCCTGGTTGACCACCGGACTGTTCAGGAAGAACCAGCGCACCCGCTCGTTGTAGGAGAAGTGGGTGGGCCCGATCGCGTCGTTCTCCACGAGCATGTCGAGGACCGCGTTGCCGCTGACGGTGCGGCCGGGCGGCACCTTCTTGAGCCAGGCCACCAGCCAGACGAGGCTGCCGTCCCGGGAGAGGGTGACCCGCGTGGTCACCGCGGCGCCGGTGCGGAGATGCAGGACGATCTCGTACTCGGGGCCCGCCTCGTTCCGCACCTCGCGCGGCTGGTACCCGAGCGCGCCGAGCGCCGCGCGGAGCCCGGCCGCGTCGAGACGGCCGCTCGCTCGGTCGGGCTGCGCGCCGGCGACGGTGGCCAGCAGGCCGAGCCCGACCACCGCGGCGGCGAGCCCAGCGCGCCGCACCCCATCGCCAAAGGAGGCCCTCACCGATGCCCCTCACCCGCTCCGAGCGAGAGCGCCTGATCCAGCAGTACGCCGACGGTCCCGCGCGCCTGGAGGGTGCCCTGGCCGCGGTTCCCACCGCGGCCCGCCAGTGGCGCCCGGCGCCCGGCGAATGGTCCGCCCACGAGGTGGCCTGCCACTGCGCGGACTCGGAGGTCAACGGGGCCGCCCGCATCCGCTACGTGGTGTGCGAGCCCCAGCCCGTGGTGCTGGCATACGACGAGAGCGTCTGGGCGGTGACGCTCGACTACCACGGGCACCCCCTGGAGCCGGCGCTGGCCACGGTGCGCGCGGTGCGGGCACACACCACCGCCCTGCTGCGCCGCCTGCCCGAGTCCGCCTGGAGCCGGGAAGGACGCCACACCGGCTCGGGGCGGTACACCGCGGAGGACTGGCTCACCATCTACGCGGAGCATCTGGAGAACCACGCGCGGCAGATCGAGGCCAACGTGTCCGCGTGGCAGGCGGCGGGCCGCCCTAGCTGAGCGGCCGGACGATGGCGTCCCAGGCGCCGAAGTCCTCCTTCAGGAGGATGACGCGCTCGCCGTTCCCCTCGAGGTAGTCGAGGGATCCGCTCCAGATGTAGAAGGTGAAGCGCGTGCGCGCGCCCTCGAGGCTCACCTTGCCGTAGCGGGTCACCCCGTCCCAGGACGCGACGAGGGTGGCGTCGGGATTGATCGTCAGGTAGAAGAGCTGGTACGAGCTCCGGGCGAACGCGATCTGCCCCTGCCAGCGCCCGGCGATCAGCGCGACACTGTTGACCGCGCGCGCGGGTGGTAGCGACGCGCATCCCGCCGGCGTCAGCAGGGCCACCAGCAGCAGCCCGGCGCCCAGCGCTCGCCGCCCGGGCCGACTCATCGCGCCGGACTCTGCCAGAGCACGTGGCCCACGAAGAAGGGCCCGAGGCTCGCCAGGTACTGCGACGTCTGGGCGGTGCGGCGCATCGCCTGCACGAGATGGGAGAGCGGGTGGAGCTCGCGGCCGACGAGGCCGATCACAAAATCGTTGTCGTTGGTGTCGAGGCCGTGGCAGGCGAGCCGGATGTCGTGGGCCAGGTCGGCCTCCCCGTAGGCGCGCCCCTGCGTGCCGTGCTCCTTCAGGATCGCGCCTTGCTCCTGCGGCGAGAGCCGCGCGAACGCCCCGGTGCGCCGGAGCGGGTACCAGATCCCCCAGGGACAGGCCGGGTTCAGCACGGTCCGGCGGGGGCGGGCGAGCAGCCAGTCCTCCAGGTCGGGCTCGAAGCCGGAGGCGTAGGTGCGGCCGAGCATGGTGAGCTCGGGCCGGTGCCGGAGCGCGCCGAACGGCTCGCCGTGGAGCGCCTCCCGGAGCCCGGTGGCGAAGAAGGCCGGGTTCTCGTGGAGGGTGAGCAGGCCCACTCCCGCCGGGTCGTTCAAGTCGTGGTAGAGCACGCCCTCGATCCGGCTGCGCTCCATCGCGGCGACCAGCGGCTTGCTGTCACCGCAGCCGGTCCAGACCTGCAGCTGCACGAACAGGCGCCGGTCGGAGACCTGCTGGTTGGCGCCCTTCTCCCGGACGTCGACGCCCGCTCCGTCCACGGCCTATCCTCCCCGCGTGTGCATCTCGAGGTGCGGATCGCGCCTGAGCTCGCCGATCTGGATGAGCGGCCGCCGCTCGGGCAGGGCCAGCCGCTCCTCCGCGCCGCGGTCGCGCCGCCCCTGCCACGTCGTCCGGATCAGGCCCAGCAGCTCATCGCGCGAGGCCCCCGCCCGCAGCGCGCCGCGCAGGTCCAGGCCCCGCGTCGCGTAGAGGCAGAGATACCAGAGGCCGTCGGCGGTGAGCCGGCTGCGATCGCAGCTGCGGCAGAAGGGCTCGGTCGTCGAGGAGATGATGCCGAAGATGCGGCCGTCCGGCAGGCGGAAGCGGTCGGCGGGTGCGGAGCTCTCCTCCACGATGGGCACGATCGCGCCGTAGCGCGCGGTGAGCCCTGCGAGCATCTCGCGCCGCGAGACCACCCGCTCCATGCTCCAGTGGGTGGCCCCGCCCACGTCCATGTACTCGATGAAGCGCACCTCGGCCCCGACGCCGCCCGCGAACTCGACCAGGTCGACCAGCTCGTCCTCGTTCACCCCACGCATGACCACCGTGTCGATCTTCAGCCCCGGCCAGCCGCTCCGCGCGACCGCCGCGATGCCCTCGAGCACCCGGGCGTGCGTGTCGCGGCGGGTGAGCAGCCGGAAGCGGTCCTCGCGCAGGGTGTCGAGGCTGACCGTCACCCGGTGGAGCCCCGCCGCGTGCAGCGCGGCGGCCTGCTCGGCGAGGAGCACCCCGTTCGTGGTGAGGGCGAGGTCGCGCAGGCGGGGATTGTCGGCCAGCAAGCGCACCAGGCGGTCGAGGTCCCGCCGCAGCAGCGGCTCGCCGCCGGTGAGGCGCACCTTGTCGACCCCCAGATCGGCGAAGACGTCCACGAGCTGCGCCATCTCCTCGAAGCTCAGCACGTCGTCCCGGGGCAGCCAGACGTACTCCTCCTCCGGCATGCAGTACTGGCAGCGCAGGTTGCAGCGGTCCGTGACGGACAGCCGCAGGTTGCGCAGCGGTCGATCGAGGGCGTCACGGATCACGGCAGCTCCACGTACACGTCGCCGTCGACCACCCGGGTCGGGAAGCAGGCGATCTTGACCGCGGGATTGTTGGCGTTGGCCCCGGTGGTCACGTCCCAGCGCCAGCCGTGCCAGGGGCAGATCGCGAGCCGTCCGTCGAGGTCTCCGTCGCCCATGGGCCCGCCCCGGTGGGGGCACGTGTTGTCGATGACGTGAAAGGCGCCGTCCACGTTGAACAGCGCGAGGCTCTTGGCGCCGGCCTGCACCACGAGACCCTGCCCGACCGGCACGTCGGTGGTCTTTGCGACCTTCACGGATGCCACGGCGCCCTAAGCCCCGGCCGCGGCCGGAGCCGCGACCTCCCAGGCCCGCTCCCACTCGCGCCGCAGGCCCGCCTTCTTCACCCCGACGTCGAAGTGATCCCAGGGCAGGGTCTCCCCCAAGTCCCGGGTCCGACGGGTGTAGAAGGCGGCGTCCCCGTCCCACTCGCGAAGCGCGCGGCGCCAGTCCCCGTCGAGGCCGGCGGCCAGCTCGATGAAGTCGGCCACCCGCCGGTCCCCGCGCGCGAGCAGCGCCTGCAGCGCGGCCTCCCTCGGGTTCTCGTGCACGACCCGGATGGTGTCGAGTCGCCGGGCCGCCCGCTTGATGACGTCGAGCTTGGCCTCGAGCGCCCGGGCGTCGTCGAAGCTCGCCCACTGGAACGGCGTCCACGGCTTCGGCACGAACGAGGAGATCGAGAGCGTGAGCTTGCCGAACGGATGCCCGTCGGGGCCCCTGATCTGCAAGCGCTCCAGGAGCCGGGCGGCCAGGTCCGGGATGGCCTCCACGTCCTCTTGGGTCTCGGTGGGCAGCCCGATCATGAAGTAGCACTTGAGGTTGGGAATGCCGTAGCGGCGCAGCAGGTCGCAGGCCTCGTAGAGCTGCGCGTCGCTGATGACCTTGCGGATCACCCCGCGCAGCCGCTCGGTGCCGGCCTCGGGCGCCATGGTCAGCGTGCGGTGGCCGCCGCGCTGGAGGGAGGCCACGAGCTCCTCGGTCAGGCTGTCGGCCCGGAGCGAGGAGATCGACACCTCGACCCCGTGCTCTTCCAGCACCTGCATGAGCTCGCCGATCCACGGATAGTCGGACACGCACGCGCCCACCAGCCCGACGCGCTTCGACTCCTTCGCGATGCGGGCCACCGACTCCCGGAGGGAGTCGAGGCTACGGTGCCGCACCGGCCGGTAGACCTGGCCTTCCAGACAGAAGCGGCAGCCTCTCCCGCAGCCCTTGCCGACCTCGAGGAGCTCCATGTGACCGTACTCGGCCTTGGGCGTCTTCAGCGACGAGCGGGTCTCGAACCGGTTGACGTCCTTCAGGCGGCGCTTGACCACCAGCGCGGGGACGTCGGGCTCGATCGGGCTCACGCCCAGGATGCCGCCCTCCGGCCCATAGGCCACCCGGTAGGCACCGGGCACGTAGATCCCGGCCAGCGGCTTGAGCCGGTCGATGAAGCGGGCCCGCCGTCCGCCGTCGTCGGCCGGCCCGCTCGCGGTCCACGCCTCCACGAGCTCGCCCACCACCTCCTCGCCCTCGCCGACCACGATCACGTCCATGAACGCGGCGACCGGCTCCGGGTTCGAGAAGGCGCACACCCCGCCCATCAGGATCACCGGGTCCGCGGGGCCCCGGTCGGCCGCGCGCACCGGGATTCCCGCCATGCGCAGGAGGCGCACCGTGTTGACGTAGTCGCCCTCGTAGGTGATCGAGAAGCCGATCAGGTCGAAGTCGGAGAGCGGGTGCTGGGACTCGAGCGAGAACGGGGGCGTGCCGGTACGCGTGTGCTCGTCGAGGTCCTCGGCGTCGGGGAAGAAGACGCGCTCGCAGACCACGTGCGGCAGCGCGTTCAGGTGGTCGTAGATGGTCTGGAAGCCCAGGTTCGACATGCCGACCGCGTACGTGTTCGGGTACACGAGCGCGACGCGGACCCGGCCGCCCCAGTCCTTTTGCGTCACGCCCTCTTCGGACGCGACGAGCCCCTGAGCCTTCTTCTTGAGTTTCCAGGACATAGCGCGAGTCAGTCTACCACGGGCAAGACGACGGCACCGGGAGGGAGGCAGAACGCAGGTGGGTGTGCGAGATCAACGAACGTCCGCGGCCTGGGGGAGTGCGGGGGCCATTTCTGGGCCCCCGCATATGACAAAGCTTGAAGACCTAAACGATCGACCGCTGGCTCGGGT
>DATFAJ010000143.1:0-6015 GCA_035254745.1 Candidatus Methylomirabilota bacterium
GAGCTCGTCGTACCCGGCGCTGATGCGCGAGCTCCGGGCGAAGTACGCGCAGGCCACCAGCCACGCGGTCTCCGGCGTCACCCCGATTCCCGCTGCCGCGGTGCCCGCCACCACGACCCCGGCCGCGGCCCCCGCGACCAAGACCCCGCAGTAGGCAGGCCGAGGCCGCGGGCGGGCGCCTGCGGCTCGGGACCTTCCTCAGCTCCGCGGTCCGGACCGCCCCGGTCCGGACTCGCTTGCCGATGAGCCCGCCGATCACCTAGCCCGGAGCCGGCGGCACCGGATCGCCCGGCTCGCCCCCCTTACCCACTCGCCCCGCCGATCTCCATCCCGCCGGCCGCGTCATGCAGGGCCGGTGCGGGGCAAGTGGGCACTCTGATAGACTCGGCGCGGTCAACCCGCGCCATACCGAATCCCGGGGGGGGGAGGAGCGCCATGTCCCGCGCAACGACGACGATGCTGGTGTGGCTGCTGGCCGCGGCCCTGGTCGGCGGCTGCAGCCGCAGCAAGGAAGACCTGGTGGAGAAGTCGCGAAGCGCCTCCACGCGCGCAGAGCTGGAGCGAGCGCTCGGCAAGCCGAGCGACATCGCCAAGCTCGGGCCGGTGGAGCAGTGGACCTACAAGGCCTCGAACGGCAGCGTCGTCTTCCTGATCGTGGGTGACAAGGTCACGCTGCAGGCGGCCGGTCCCGACGACAAGAAAGACAGGAAGTAGGAGGATCGACCGTGAGCGACACCAGTCACGAGCACCTCTCCCGGCGGCTCGACCGCCTGGAGCGCGAGAATCGACGCCTGAAGCAGCTCGGCACGCTGGCCCTGGTCGGCCTTGCCGCGCTCACCATCATGGGCCAGACCGCGCCCGCCCCGGTGGCCAACACCATCGAGGCCGAGCGATTCGTGCTGCGGGACGGCTCCGGCAACGTCCGCGCGAGCCTCGGGCTTCGCCCCGACGGCACCGCAGCCCTCGCCCTGGCCGACGATACGCAGCAGGAGCGGGCGCTCGTGAGCGTGACCGCCCAGGGCCTCGCCGCGATCGAGCTGACCGAGCGCAGCGGCCGGCGCCGCGCGGGCCTGGCCATTCATCCCGACGGTGCCGCGACCCTCGACCTGCTCGATCAGGCCGACCGGCCGCGCGTGGAGCTGCGGGCGCACGGCGACGGCCGCCCGAGCGTGACCCTGTTCGACCAGGTCGGTCGTCCGCGCTCGCTCCTGGCCCTGACCGCGGAGGGCGCGACCGGCCTCACGCTCTACGATCGCAACGGCCGCCGTCGGAGCGCGATGGGGCTCGAGCCCGCGGGCGCGCCCGCGGTCTGGCTCTACGACGTCGAGGGCAACGGCCGCGCGATGCTCGCGGTCACCTCCGACGGGCAGCCCACGCTCAACCTCTCCGACGCGGGAGGCAAGGGGCGCCTCTGGCTGCGGGTGAGCTCGGACTTCCAGCTCCCGTTCCTGAGCCTGCACGATCGAGACGGCAAGCAGCGCGTGTCGATCCTCCTTCGCCAGGGCGGCGTGCCGCAGCTGGCTCTCGGAGACGCCAACGAGCGAGTGATCTGGAAGGCACCGTCCCCCTAGGCCACCCCATGCACGGCACCAACCTCCTGGTGCTGCTCGGGCTCGCCTTCTACCTGGGCGCGAGCTTTGTCCTCTGGCAGCTCCTGCTCAAGGAGCCGGCGCCCTCCGGTGCGCGCCGTCGCGACCCGGCCGGCCCGCGCCCGGCCCACCCCCGCCCGCGCCGCTGGCCGATCCGCCTCGCGAAGGCGCTGGTGACCCTGCTGGGCGGCGCCGCCTCCGGGGCGGCCACCCTGCTGGTGGTCGCGACGGTGGTCAACGCGGGCAAGGCGGGCACGCTCAGCCCGTGGGCGATGCTCGCGGTGTGGGCGGTCGGCTCGGTCGTCGCGATGCTGTTCGTCGGACGAGCGCCCCTGATCCGCCGCGCGGTGACCCGCACGTGCCTCGTGGTGGGCGTGCAGGGGGTGGCGCTGCCCCTCGCCACGCTCGTGTCGTTCGTGGTGGCGGGCACGCGGCTGGCCGGCTCGGCGGGCACCGGCGGCGAGCGCGCGATGACCGTGCTGGGGATACGGCTCGCCGGCCACCTGCCCGCGGTGTGGATCGGCCTGGGCGGATTCTGCGTCGGCCTGGCCCTCGTGATCGTGAGCGACCGCGCGCGGCGACGCGTCGTGAGACGACGCGGAGCCTCCCGCCGCTTCCGCTCCTCCCGCGCGGGCGTGCTCTCCGCCCGCGGCCGCCCGCGCTAGACGGTCGCGGTCCGCTCCAGGCGCCGCAGGCGGTCGCGCGCCTCCGCCAGCACGAGCGAGACGTGCACGCGGCAGTGGTAGACGTCGCGCTGGTGCTGGAGCGGCAGGCGCCGCGCGAGCGTCTCGATCTGGCCGCGGAGCGTCTCGAGCCGCGCGATGCCCTCGCGAAGGGCGTCCGGGCCGGACGCGCCCGCGATGGTCCCCTCCAGGTCGCGCAGGACCGCATAGTGGCGCTCGAGGACGCGGTTGCCTCGCCAGCGGATCACCCAGGGCAGGATCTTGAAGAGCGGCACCCACACCGCGAGGAGCGGCAGCAGCACCAGGCGGAGCTGCACGACCCAGCGCAGGGCCCAGTACGGCAGCACGCGCGACATGAACGACTCGCCGCGCTGGAGGAAGGAGTCGGCCGCCTCGTGCAGGGGCAGGTCGACGCCCTCCCGCGTCGGGAAGCGGAGCGGCGCGTCGATCAGGCTCCCCCCGCCGTGCACCTCGCGGGCGACCGAGAGCAGCTGCTCCACCACCCGCGGGTGCAGCGTCGCCCGGCACACCAGCAGCGCGGCGGGGGCCATGACCGTGGTCTCCTCGCGCGGCAGGTCGTCCTTGAGGTCGAGCATGCCCTCGGCGAGCCGGACCGGGGACAGGTAGCGGAAGTTGCGCGCGAAGGCCACGTCGCGCCGGAAGCCGAGCAGCCGCACGTCCGGACGCCGCAGCAGCGCGGCCACGTGCGAGTCCTGGTACGAGGAGACGAAGAAGGCCGCGTCGATGGTCCCCTCCTCCAGGCGCTGGCGGGCCTCGGCGGCCGGCAGGCCGAACAGGTTGTCCCCGCGGGCCGGAAGGCCCAGCTCCCCCAGCAGCGCGCGCGCGATCGCCTCGGTGCCGCTGCCCGGCGCGCCGATCGCGATGCGCCGTCCCGCCAGCGACGCGAGCCCGTCGGTCACCGGCTGGCCGCGGTAGAAGATCCAGAGCGGCTCGCGGTACAGCGCGGCCATGCCCCGGAGCCGGCCCTCCGAGTCCTGGACCAGCGGATAGGTTCCGCCCTGCACGAAGGCCACGTCGGCCTGCCCGTCGAGCAGCCGCTGCAGGTTCTCGAGCGAGCCCGCGCTCGGCCGGAGTTCCACCCGGAGGCCCTCGTGGGCCAGCCGACGCTGGTACTCGCGGCCCAGCGCGGCGTAGGTGCCCCCGGCCTGCCCGGTGGCCAGCACGATGCGCCGGGGCGGGAACGGGTCGGTGTAGTGGAGGCTCACCGCGACGACCACGGTGGTGAGCACCGCGCCCACGGCCACGAGCGCGAGCCGGCTCCTCACCGCCGGGCGAACTCTTCCTTGATCGCCCGCAGGCGCGACGCATCCGCGAGCAGGTCGACCGCGCTCAGCGCCATCAGCTTGGCCCCGGCCAGCAGCCCGGCCCGCGCGGAGGGCGCCGCCGCGGCCGCCGCGAACTCGCGGGTGTGGATGGCGGTACCGAGCGCGGCGATCTGGACCCACGCGTGAATGGTCGGCGTCACCTGGCTCACGTTGCCGATGTCCGAGGAGGCGAGGCGGTCGGGGGCCGCGGGCCCCTGCGCGAGCCCGGCCGCGCCGAGGTTGGCCGCGAAGACGTCGAGGAGGCCCTGGTTGCGACGCAGCGGCTCGTACACGTCGGGATGCCGGGTCACGCTGAGCCGGGTGCCGGTGGAGGCCGCGGCCGCCTCCGCGCACGCGACCACCCGGCGGTGGAGCGCCCACATCGACTCGAGGCTCGGTCCGCGCACGTTGAAATCGGCGGCGGCCCGCTCGGGGATGACGTTGGCCGCCATCCCGCCATCGGCGACGATGCCGTGGATGCGGCAATCCGGTCGCATCTGTTGCCGCAGCATGGCCACCGCGTTGAAGGTCGCGACGCAGGCGTCGAGGGCGTTGGCGCCCTCCCACGGGTCCACCGAGGCGTGCGCGGCCCGGCCCGCCCACTCGAACGAGACCCGCGCCACCCCGAGCAGGTCCTGGTGGAGCAGCGTGCGGTCGAAGCCGTGGATCATCATCGCGGCGTCGACGTCCCGGAAGAGCCCCGCCTCGACCAGGCAGCCCTTGCCGCCGCCCCGCTCCTCCGCGGGCGTGCCGATCACCAGGATCCGCCCGGCCGGGAGGCCGTCGCGCGCGGCCATGAGCGCGGCGCCCGCACCGGCGCCCGCGGCGGCGATGACGTTGTGCCCGCAGGCGTGACCGACGCCCGGCAGCGCGTCGTACTCGCACAGGATCGCCAGGGTCGGTCCGGGGCCGGTCTCGAGGCTCGCCCGGAACGCGGTCGCCACGCCCCCCACGGGAGCCTCCACGCGGAAGCCGTGCGCGGCGAGGAACCGGCCGAGCAACGCGGCGGCGTGGGTCTCCTCGAAGGCCAGCTCGGGATGCTCGTGGATGTCGAGGGAGAGCGCGGTGAGCTCGTCGCCCAGCCGTTCCACCCCGTCCGCGACGCGCTGCTTGAGGGCGCCCATGGGGGGACCACGATACCATGACCCATGCGCACCCGAGCCGGCTGGGCCGGTCGCCTCGCGATGCTGGCGACCGTGGCGGCGGGCGTCTGGGTCGGCGTCATGATCTGGACCTGGCCGTCGGTGGGCCGGCTCGCCACCGCGCGTCCGGCCACGACCGCGTTCATCGAGCAATACCGCGCGGAGCAGCGCGCGGCGGGCCGGCCGACCCGCGTGGCCTGGACGTGGACGCCCTACGCGGCCATCTCCCCCGCGCTGAAGCGGGCGGTGCTCGTATCGGAGGACGTCAACTTCTTCTCGCACCACGGCTTCGCCCTCGACGAGATGCAGAGCGCGCTCGAGGACGCCCTGCGCGACCGCGAGTTGCCGCGGGGCGCCTCGACGATCACCCAGCAGCTCGCCAAGAACCTGTGGCTCTCCCGCTCGCGCAATCCGCTCCGGAAGGCCAAGGAGGCGGTGCTCACCTGGCAGCTCGAGCGCCGGCTCTCGAAGCGCCGAATCCTCGAGCTCTACCTCAACGTGGTCGAGTTCGGGCCGGGCGTCTACGGGGTGGGCGCGGCCAGCCAGCGCTACTTCGCCAAGCCGCCCGCCGATCTGGACGAGAGCGAGGCGGCCCAGCTCGCCGCGGTGCTGCCGAGCCCGTCGACCTGGCGCCCCGGCTCCGCGAGCCCGGGCTACCGCCGTCGCGTCGCGGCCATCGAGCGGCGGATGGAGCGCGCCACCTTTCTCTGGAAGCTGATCTGAGGGCGCGCGCCTCCGCTCAGAGGAGCGCGAGCAGCTCGGGCAGCGCGGCGATCCGGTGGTCGGCCTCGCCGAACTCCTGGTGGCGGGTCTGCTCGCAGGGCACCACCGCGCAGCGCATGCCCGCGGCCTTGGCCGCGAGCAGCCCATTGCGCGAGTCCTCGACGACGAGGCAGGCCGCCGGGGGCACCCCGAGCCGCTCGGCCGCGGCCAGGAACACGTCGGGCGCGGGCTTGCCGCGCGCCACCTGGGTGCCGGAGACCACCGCCTCGAAGAGCGGCCGGAGGCCGAGCGCGGCGAGGTTGGCGTCGATCACCCGCACCTCGGCCGAGGAGGCCAGCGCCATGCGGTAGCCGGCGGCGCGCACCCGGCGCAGCACCTCGGGCACGCCCGCCATCGGGATCGGCCCGCGCGCGATCTGCTCGAGCATGCCCTCGACGTACCAGTCGGCCAGCGTCTCCTCCGATTCCGGGAGCCGGTGGCGCGCCTTCAAGATGCGGCACGAGTCGAGCGTGGTGCGGCCGAGGAACTCCGCGTTCTCCTCCTCTCCGTACGG
>DATFAJ010000144.1:0-4126 GCA_035254745.1 Candidatus Methylomirabilota bacterium
TCCCGCCCGGCGACTACATCAGCTCCTACATCGCCCAGATGTCGGCCTCCGGCTCGTTCGTCTCGGCCCAGGAGGCCGAGGCCCTGCGCCAGCAGTACGGGCTCGACAAGCCGCTGTGGGTCCAGTACCTGCGCTGGATGAACATGGTGGTGCGGGGCAACTTCGGCATGGCGCTCGAGTGGGGGCGCCCGGTGTCGGAGGTCATCGGCGACCGGCTGTGGCTCACCATGGCGGTCTCGATCGCGGCCATCATCCTCACCTGGGTGCTCGCCCTGCCCATCGGCATCTACTCCGCGGTGCGCCAGTACTCGGCGGGCGACTACGTGGCCACCCTGGTGGGCTTCATCGGGCTCGCGGTTCCCTCGTTCATGCTGGCCCTGGTGCTGATGTACGCGGGGTTCAAGCTCTTCAACGCCAACATCGGCGGGCTCTTCTCCGACGAGCTGGCCCAGGCCCCGTGGGGCTGGGCCAAGGCGTGGGACCTGCTCAAGCACCTGCCGCTGCCCGCGGTGATCCTGGGGCTGGCCGGCACCGCCCAGCTCATCCGCATCATGCGCGCCAACCTGCTCGACGAGCTGCGCAAGCCCTACGTCGTCACCGCCCGGGCGCGCGGCCTCTCCGAGTGGCGGGTCATCTTGAAATACCCGGTGCGGGTGGCGCTCAATCCCTTCGCGAGCACGGTCGGCTACCTGCTGCCCTACGTGGTCTCCGGCAGCATCATCGTGTCCCTCGTGCTCGGACTGCCCACGGTGGGGCCGCTGCTCCTGCGCGCGCTCGTGGCCCAGGACATGTTCCTGGCCGGCACCATCGTGCTGCTGCTCGGGGTGATGACGGTGGTCGGCACGTTCCTCTCCGACCTGCTCCTCATGTGGATCGATCCGCGCATCCGGCTGGAGAGCGGCAAATAGCCGAGCTCGAGGAAGAGCGGGTCTCGGTCGCGACCCAGTGGCAGCTCATGTGGTGGCGCTTCCGCCGCCACAAGCTGGCGATGCTGGGCACCGTGGTGGTCCTGCTCTTCTACGCGGTCGTCCTCTTCGCGGACTTCCTGGCCTACGCCGACCCCGGCGCCTCGGAGGCGCAGCGTGGGCTGCTGCCGCCCCAGGGCATCCACTGGCTCCTCGACGGGCGCCTGCGGCCTCACGTCTACGGCCTCGCGGGCAAGCGCGACCCGATGACGTTCAAGCGCGTCTACACCCCGGACCCGAGCCAGAAGATCCCGGTGCGCTTCTTCGTCCACGGCTTCGAGTACCGGCTCTTCGGGGTGCTGCCGACCACGCGGCACCTGATCGGGGTCGAGGGCGCGCGACCGGAGGACACCCTGTTCCTCCTCGGCACCGACGAGCAGGGGCGCGACCTCTGGTCCCGGCTCATGTACGGCACGCGGACCTCCCTCACCATCGGGCTGGTGGGGGTCGCCTTCAGCCTGGTGCTCGGCGTGATGCTGGGCGGGATCTCCGGGCTCTACGGGGGCGTGGCCGACACCGTCATCCAGCGCGTGATCGAGATCCTGCGATCGATCCCGACCATCCCGCTCTGGATGGGGCTCGCCGCGGCCCTGCCCAACGACTGGACGGTGATGCAGGTCTACTTCGCCATCACCATCATCATCTCGCTGGTGGGCTGGACCGAGCTGGCCCGGGTGGTGCGGGGCCGGTTCCTCGCCCTGCGCGAGGAGGACTTCGTGACCGCCGCGGTGCTCGCGGGCTCGAGCCAGATGCGCATCATCGTCCACCACCTGGTGCCCTCGTTCCTGAGCCACATCATCGCCGCCACCACGCTCGCCATTCCCGCGATGATCATCAGCGAGACGTCGCTGTCGTTCCTGGGCCTGGGACTGCGCCCGCCCGCCATCTCGTGGGGCGTGCTCCTGCAGCAGGCCCAGAACATCCAGGCGCTCGCGATCTCGCCCTGGCTCCTGGTCTCCGCGGTCCCGGTCATCATCGTCATACTCGCGCTCAATTTCATGGGCGACGGCCTGCGGGACGCGGCCGATCCCTACGGCCAGTAGCGTGGCCGGTCCGCCCGGCGACGGCGCGCGCCCGCTCCTGGAGGTCCGGAATCTACGAACCTACTTCTTCCAGGACGAGGGCACCATCAAGGCGGTGGACGGCGCGGGCCTGTCGGTCCACGCGGGCAAGACCCTCGGCATCGTGGGGGAGAGCGGCTGCGGCAAGAGCGTGACCGCCCGCTCGATCCTGAGAATCGTGGAGCGGCCGGGGCGGGTGGTGAGCGGGGAGATCCTCCTGCGCGACGACGCCGGCGGCGAGACCGACCTGGCCCGCCTCGACGCGGAGGGCCGGGAGATGCGACGGGTGCGCGGGGGCGACATCGCGCTCGTGTTCCAGGAGCCGATGACCTCGTTCAGCCCCGTGCACACGGTGGGCAGCCAGATGATCGAGACCATCCGCCTCCACCAGCGGCTCGACAAGAAGGCGGCCCGCGAGAAGGCCATCGAGATGTTCCGCCTGGTGGGCATCCCGCGGCCGGAACGCCGGGTGGACGAGTACGCCTTCCAGCTCAGCGGCGGCCTGCGCCAGCGCGCCATGATCGCGCTCGCGCTCTCGTGCGCCCCGCGCATCCTGATCGCGGACGAGCCCACCACCGCGCTCGACGTGACCACTCAGGCCCAGATCCTCGCGCTGCTCGCCCGGCTCCAGGAGCGCGACGGCATGGCCATCATCCTGATCACCCACAACCTGGGCGTGGTGGCCGAGATGTGCGACGAGGTGGCGGTGATGTACCTCGGCCGGGTGGTGGAGCAGGGGCCGGTCGACGCGATCTTCCACGCGCCCCGGCATCCCTACACCCGCGCGCTGCTCCGCTCGATCCCGAGCATCCACGCCCCGGTGCGCACGCGGCTGCCCACCATCGCCGGGTCGATCCCGCACCCCTACAACCGGCCGCCGGGCTGCCCGTTCCACCCGCGCTGCCCCGACTTCATGCCCGGCCGCTGCGATCGGAGCGAGCCCCCGCTGCTGCCGATCGCGCCGGGCCAGCACGCGGCGTGCTTCCTCTACGGGGACGCGCGCCCGTGACGACTCCCGCGGGTGGCGGGACCCGGCTCCTCGAGGTCACCAACCTCCGGAAGCTCTTCCCGATCCGCCGGGGCTTCCTGCGGCGGGTCGTCGGCCACGTGCGCGCGGTGGACGGGGTGACCTTTCACGTCCAGTCCGGCGAGACGCTCGCTCTGGTGGGCGAGAGCGGCTGTGGCAAGACCACGACGTCACGGTGTGTGTTGCGGGCGGTCACTCCAACCGCAGGTCAGATCCTGTTCCGCACCGCCGAGGGGCCGGTCCTCGACGTGGCCACCCTGCCGCGGCGGCACCTTCGGCCGCTGCGCCGGCAGATGCAGATGATCTTCCAGGACCCGTTCTCCTCGCTCAACCCGCGGCGCACCCTGCTCGACATCGTGGCCGAGCCGCTCGTGGCCAACCGGGTGGGCACCCGCGCCGAGCGGGTGGAGCGGGTGGCCGAGCTGCTGCGGCTGGTGGGCCTGCGCCCCGAGTACATGCGCCGCTACCCCCACGCTTTCAGCGGGGGCCAGCGCCAGCGGGTCGGCATCGCCCGTGCCCTCGCGCTGAACCCGCGGCTGGTGGTCGCGGACGAGCCGGTCTCGGCCCTCGACGTCTCGGTACAGGCGCAGATCCTGAACCTGATGCTCGACCTGCAGGCCCAGCTCGGCCTCACCTATCTCTTCGTGGCCCACGACCTGAGCGTGGTCAAGCACGTGAGCGATCGGGTGGCCGTCATGTACGTGGGGCAGATCGTCGAGCTGGCCGAGACCGAGGCGCTCTTCACCGCGCCCCGGCATCCCTACACCGAGGCCCTGCTCTCCGCGGTGCCCAAGCCGGACCCGCGCCTGCGCGCGCAGCGCATCGTGCTGGAGGGCGACGTGGCGGACGCAGCGAATCCGCCGTCGGGCTGCTACTTCCACCCACGCTGCGCCTACGCGGTCGAGCGCTGTCGAATCGACACGCCGCGGCTCGAGCCGGTGGAGCCCGGGCACTTCGTGGCCTGCCACCGCGCCCGCGAGCTCGGGCTCCGGGGGATCAGCCGCTAGGGCTTCTTGCCGCCCGCGCGCGGCGTCGGCGCGGGGGCGACCCGCACCACGCCGTCCTCGTGGAGG
>DATFAJ010000145.1:0-6765 GCA_035254745.1 Candidatus Methylomirabilota bacterium
CGATCCGGGACGAGGTGGCGCAGATGCAGCGCGCCGAGCGGGGGCTGCTGGAGGAGCGCGCGGCCGCCTCCCGCGCCGGCGCCCGCACCGCGTTCGCCACGACGCTCGTCGGGCTCGCCCTGGGCCTGAGCCTCGTGGCCCTCGTCATCTGGCTGCTCGCGCGGAACCTGGCCGTGCGCCAGCGCGCGGCCGACGTGCTGCACGCCGAGCGCGAGCGCTTCCGCACCACGCTGACCAGCATCGGCGACGCGGTCGTGGTGACGGACGTGCACGGGCGGGTGACCCTGCTGAACCCGGTGGCGCAGGCTCTCACCGGCTGGGACGGCGACGCGATCGGGCGGCCGATCGAGGAGGTCTTCCGCATCGTCAACGAGGAGACCCGGGACCCGGTGGAGAACCCGGTGACCAAGGTGCTACGGGAAGGCGCGATCGTGGGTCTCGCGAACCACACGGTCCTGGTCGGGCGCGACGGCCACGAGATCCCGATCGACGACAGCGGCGCGCCCATCCACGACGGGCGCGGCCGGCTCGCGGGGGTGGTCCTCGTGTTCCGCGACATCACGGAGCGACGCGCGGGCGAGCGCGCACTGCGGGACAACGATCGCCGCAAGGACGAGTTCCTGGCCATGCTGGCCCACGAGCTCCGCAATCCGCTCGCGCCGATCCGGAACGCGGCCCACACCCTGGGCCTGCTCGGGAGCCCCGACGATCGGGTGCAGTGGGTGTCGGGCGTCATCGAGCGACAGGTGGGGCTCATGACCCGGCTGGTGGACGATCTGCTCGACGTCTCCCGCATCACGTCGGGAAAGATCGCGCTGCAGCGCGAGCCGGTCGCGATCGGCGCGGTGATCGCCCAGGCGGTCGAGGCCGCGCGCCCGCCCGCGGAGAGCCGCAAGGAGACGCTCGAGGTGGAGGTGGCCCCCGACGTGGGCTGGGTGGACGGCGACCAGGCGCGCCTCGTCCAAGCGGTGGGCAACCTGCTGGACAACGCGATCAAGTACACCGAGGAAGGCGGGCACATCCGGCTCCACGCCCACGCCCTGGGGGACGAGGTCGTGATCGCGGTGCGCGACACCGGCGTCGGCATCCCCGCCGATCTCCTGCCGCACGTCTTCGATCTGTTCACCCAGGCCGACCGCTCGCTCGAGCGCCGCCAGGGCGGGCTCGGCATCGGCCTCACCCTGGTGCGGCGGCTGGTCGAGATGCACGGCGGCCGCGTGGAGGCGGCCAGCGAGGGGCCGGGGCACGGCAGCGAGTTCAGCATCCGGCTGCCCCGCCTGGCCCTCGACGCCCCCGCGCCCGCCCCGGCGCCCCCGCCCGCCCGGCCGCCCGCCCCCGCCCGCCGCGTGCTGGTGGTGGACGATCGGCCGGACTCGACCGACTCCCTCGCCCTGCTCCTGCGCCTCCGGGGCCACGAGGTCCGGACCGCGTCGGACGGATCGGGCGCGCTCGAGGAGTTCGCGCGCTACCGCCCGGAGGTGGTCTTCCTCGATCTGGGCCTGCCCGGCATGAGTGGCTACGACGTGGCCCGGCAGCTCCGGGCGATGCCGGAAGCGCGGGACGTGCGGCTGGTGGCGCTCACCGGCTACGGGACCGAGGCCGACCGCGAGCGGACCCGGGCCGCCGGGTTCGACGTCCACCTCGCGAAGCCGGTGGACCCGCACGCGGTCGAGTCGCTGCTGGCCTCCTAGCGGCCGGGGCCGAGCCGCTTCACAGGCCGCGGCGCTTGAGGAAGCTGCTGAGCCAAGGGCCCACGTAGTTGTCATGCGCGCTCTTCCGGATCGTCTCCTTGAGCGCACCCGACTGATGCTGGTTGATACTCTCCGCGACGATCGTGAGGGTCTTGGCGCTCTGCTGGTAGCGCCACCAGAACCAGGCCAGGCCGCCTCCGCTCGCGAGCACCATCCCGCCCAGCATGACCACCGCCGAGATCAGCGCGGCCTGGGTGCGGTTGGGCAGGCCCTCGGTCATGCCCTGCCGGGCGCCGCGCATCGCCTGGAGCATCACCTGATGGGTGAGGCCGCCGAAGCCCGCCTGGTTCATCGGATCGTCCGCGCCCTCGGCCGCGCCCTTGATCAGGGCCTGCGACATGTTGCGTCCGATGTCCTGCAGCTCCGCCTGCATCGGCCCCTTGAGCCCGGCCACCAGCGAGGCGATGAGCTGCTCGCCCATCTGCCGGGCCAGGCGCTGGGTGGCCGGGTTCACGTCGCGCTCGATCGAGTCGCGCAGGGTGGTGGTGGCGGCGAGGATGCTGCCGGTGGCGATCTTCCGCAGCTCGGCCTCGAGCTGATCGCCCGCGGACTTGACCAGCGCCTGGACGGTGCCGTCACCGCTCCGGTGGAGGCTCTCCATGGCCTGCGTCACGAGCAGGTCCACCTGCTGCCGCATCTCGGGCGAGCCCAGGCGGGCCTGGAGCGCGTCCATCGCCGAGCCGGTCATCTCGCGCGCGGCCCGGGCCAGGGCCGGATCCTCGAGGCTCCCGCGCAAGGTTTGCCGCAGCGGCTCCTGGAGGCCGGGGATGCCCTCGCGCACCCCCTGCATGGCGCCGGCGGCCGCGCTCTGACCGGCGCCGTGGATGAAGTCCTGGGACACGCAGCCGCCGTGGGTCGCGGCGAGCAGCAGCCCGAGCGTGATCAGCCAGAAGGCACCGCGGCGGGTGGGGGACGTCGTGGTCATGCGCGTGGTCTCCAGGGTGCGGTCGAGGTTCGTGGCCCATTCGTGTAACACAGTGATTGTGCTGCCGCAAGACGCGGCATAGACTGTTGGGACATTTTTCCGGGGGAGGTCGCTTGAGCAGTCCCGCGGTGCACGACGGCACGATGGTGGACGGCTCGATCGCGGTCGGCCAGGGGCCGAGCGCCTCCACTCGCACGCTCGTGCAGTTCGTGTTCCTCGCCGCGCTGGGCGCGCTGCTCTTCAACTTCCACGGCATCTCCCTGCACCTGACGCCGTGGTCGCAGGCCATCGTGAACGCGATCGTGAAGTACACCTACGATCAGACCGGCCAGAACAAGACCCTGGTGGTGCTGTTCCGCGAGGAGAACCTCGCCACCCTGCGGGAGTCGTTCCCGATCTCCTACGCGCGTCACGCCGAGGTGCTCGAGGCGCTGGCGGTCTACGAGCCGGCCGCGGTGTTCGTGGACTTCGCGTTCATCGACAAGCGGCCCGGACAGGACGTGGCCCCGCTCAGCGAGGCGATCTGCGCGCTGCAGGCGGCGGGGATCGCGGTGTACCTGGCCGCCTCGCCGCTCCCGGGCAAGGGCGGCGGCGACGGGCTGCGTGACGGGCTCGACCGGAGCTGCTTCACCGCGGTCGACGTGCAGATGGACGCCGAGACCGGAGTGAGCGGGGTGCTGACCTACCGGGTGTGCAAGAGCACCGCGGCCTCGTGCGAGCCGTCGAGCCTCTACTGGACGCCCGCCTTCAAGATCGCGGCCCCCCAGGTGGGCCTCGCGCGCGCCGACGCCCAGCAGATGGAGATCATCTGGGGCAACCGCGTCTCCAAGCTGAACGAGTCCTGGATGGACTGCGCGAACGACGGCACCCTCGTGCACCTGCGCCAGATGCTCAAGGAGAACCCGCTCGCGTCGAAGCGGAAGTGCCCCCACACCAACACGATCTCGGTGGTGCACCTGCTCGGGCCCTTCGACCAGAAGCTGAAGGACGAGGTCGTCAAGGGCCGCACCGTGTTCTACGGAGGCAGCTTCGAGATGGCGGGCGACCGGGTCATCTCCCCGGTCTTCGACGATCTGCCCGGGGTCTACCTGCACGCGATGGCCTACGACAACCTCCTCACGTTCGGCCGCGACTACAAGCGCGCGGAGCAGCACGGGCTCTCGCTCTCCCGGGTGGTCAACGGCCTGCTCCTGCTCTTCACGATCGTGCTGCTGCTCCTGGTGGACAAGCCGCCCGCCTTCGCGCGCCGCTTCCTCGGCCGGATCGGCGCGGTGAGCCCGCGCCTCAAGTGGGCGACCCTGGCGGTGGCGGTGGGCTGCGTGGCCCTCACCGCGTTCACCCGGACGAGCGTGCTCGCGATCCTGCTCCTGGTGCCGCTGCTCCTCGGGGTGGTGGCGGTGCTGCACCTGGCCGCGACGCATCCGGAGCGCCGTCCGTCCGCCCGCCAGTTCCTGTGGTCCGGGCTCCTCGGGGTGTTGATCCTCCTCGGCGCGGTCTTGCTGTTCCTGGGGGTCGACGCGCGGTACGGCATCGAGGCCGCGCTGCTGCTGGTGGTGCTGCCCGGCTACTTCGTCTACAAGGCGCTCGTGGCGCGCGACGTGCTGTTCGTGGCCACCACCGTCCTCCTGATCGGCGCCGCGGTGGTGAGCTTCCTGCCCCCGATCAACCTGGGTCCGCGCAACATCGTGGCCTACGTGGCGTTCTTCGAGGTGGCCCGGGCCCTCATGCGGCGGGCGGACGACGCGGCCCGTCGGTATTTCGCGCTGCGGCGCGAGCAGCCCGATGCGGCGAGCTGGGGAGTCGGCGCGGGCATCCTGGCATCGATGGACTGGATCTTCGCCCTGTGCATCAGAGGCGACGACGAGGAGGCGGTACATGAGGCGACGGCTCGATCGGTGGCGTGAGGCGGCGGTGACGGCGGCGGTCCTGGCGGCGGCGAGCGCCGGGTGGACGCCCGGGGTGTCGGCGCAGGCCACGCCGGGCCCGGAGTCGTTCAACATCGTCGGGCTGCGCATGAGCCGGGTCACGCTCTACAAGGACTGCAGCATGGACAAGGGGGTCGCGTTCTCCCGGGAGGATCTCGAGACGCGCAAGCCGTGGCGGGCCACCACCGACGCCAAGACCGCGGTCTACTACTGGGTGAAGATGGACGGCGCGGACTACTGCGTGAAGGCCTTCGCGGTCGAGACCGACCGGGTGGTCCCGGTGGTGAAGGACGAGGAGTGCCGGACCCGCGTGGCCGGGCGCCCGCCCAAGACCGGCGCGGTGCGCGGCGTGGGCGAGAACTGCAATTGAGTCGTCCCCGGACGCGGCTCCACTGGGTGCTGATCGGCTGGCTCGCGGCGGGCTGCGCGGGCGCGGGGGGTGACGGGGTCAAGCCGGCGTCGTGGAGCCCCTCGTGGCTCACCGGCAAGGAGAGCAGCACGCCGGTGCTGGCGCGGGTCAAGGCCGGGCCCTACGAGGCCTCGAGCCTCGCGGTGGGCGAGGAGAAGGATCTCGCGCAGCACCGCGGCGACGCGCTCGGCTTCGTGCGGTCGGCCGCGCTCGAGCAGTACCTCAACGAGACGCGGCGACGCCTGCTCCTGGCCTCCGGCAAGACCGGCGTGCCGGGGCGGGTGGTGATCCTCGCCAATCCCGGCTTCGAGGCGTTCTCGTCGCCGGACGGCAACGTCTACGTGGCGATGGGCCTGCTCGAGTCGCTCGAGAGCGCGGACGAGGTCGCGGCCATCCTCGCCCACGAGCTGTCCCACGTGCTGCTCGCCCACCACAGCTCGGACCTGCTCGGCGACGTGCAGCGCAAGGGCCAGGCGCTCTACGAGATGGGAATCGGCGCCAAGACCGCGCTCGCGGGCCAGCGCACCGCTTCCAAGAGCGACACGCGGAACATGACCAACGTGCAGCTCGCCACCGACGCCACCGACAAGCTGGTGCTCCCGGCCTGGAGCCGTGGGCAGGAGCGCGAGGCCGACCTGCTCGGGATGGATCTGCTGATGGAGAGCCACGTGGCCGGCACCGCGATGGTGAGCATGCTCGAGAAGCTCCAGGCGTGGGAGCAGGCGAACAAGGAGTCCAGCGACGCCTTCTCGGCGCGGCTGCAGCAGGCCTCCCAACGCAACGTCAACGAGGCGGTGGGCGTGGTCTATCAGCGGCTGCTCGACACCGTCTCGGTGAACCACCCGAAGACCTCCGAGCGCATCGAGGACGCGGCGCAGTACTTCGAGCGCTTCTACGGCACGCGCCCGCCGGTGGAGCCGCAGGTCGGGCCGTGGAAGGCGGTGCGCGGCCGGCCCGAGGTGGCCCAGGTCCTGGCCAACTACAAGCGCGCCTTCCACGCCCGCAGCCTGCTCGATCAGGGCAAGCCGCAGGAGGCATACACCACGGTCCGCGTCGCGGCGGTCGGGCGCACCGACGCCTATCCCAACTGGGTGCTGGCCCACTCGGCGGCGGCGATCGGGCGGCAGGCGGAGGCGATCGAGGCCTTGCGGCGCGCGGTCGGCTCCCCGGAGCCGGTGCCGCTCGTGTACGAGGATCTCATCTTCGCCTACGAGCGGACCGGTAACCTCCCGGTCGCGCTGCAGTGGACCGATCAGGCCTCGAAGGTCTTCTCGGGCGCGGCGCGCTTCAAGCCCCACAAGATCCGGCTCCTGCGCAAGGCCGGCCGCGTGGCCGAAGCGCAGACGCTGACCCTGGACTGCGCCCTCAACGGCACGACCGAGCTCAAGCGAGCCTGCCAAGAGGCGAACCAGACGCCCGCCGGGCGGACTCGCTGAGCGGGGGTCAGCCGGTCAGGTCCAGAACCATCGCGGCGTGGTCGCTGGCGGCGCGGCGGTCGCGGCGGCCCCAGTCGTAGCGGAAGGCTTCCAGGCGGGGGCGGAGCGCGCCGTTGACGAAGGCCTGGTCGATCCGGAAGCCGTTGCCTCCGTTGGGCGAGTACCAGGTGTAGGCGCGCGCCTCCCCGCGCAGGTGCCGGTAGGCGTCGACCCACCCCGCCTCGTGGAGCCCGCGCATCCAGCCGTCCTCGACCCGGTTGAAGGCCGGTACCTCCTCGTCGAGCCCGATCCGGCCCGAGTTGGTGTCGCCCAGGAACAC
>DATFAJ010000146.1:0-19077 GCA_035254745.1 Candidatus Methylomirabilota bacterium
TTCCTGACCAACCGGCGACGGCCCATCCTGACGCTGGTCGAGGACACCTCGGGCGGCGCCCACGACACGCTCATGGCCTGCTGCGACCCGCAGCGCTACGGGCTGCTCGGCGTCGAGGGCTATCACGACAACTGCCGCGACAACCTCCACGCCGCGCTCGCCGCCCTCGGCATCAAGGTTCCGGCCACCCCGTCGCCCCTGAACCTCTTCATGAACATCCCGTGGACGCCCGACGGCACGCTCGCCTGGGCCGAGCCGGTGTCCGCCGCGGGGAGCTACGCGGTGCTGCGCGCCGAGATGGACCTGGTGATCGCGTTCTCCGCCTGTCCGCAGGACGTGCTGCCCATCAACGGCCGTACCGGGCACACCACCGAGGCGCACTTCAGCATCGAGTAGCGGGGCGCGTCGCGGTCAGCGATCCTGTCCATCCGCGCCCGGCGCGCCCAGGCCGAGTGCCGACTCCCACGCCTGCTGGGTGGCGATCTCCTGGGTCCACGGGCGCATCAGCGCGCCCGCCCGCGCGTCGCGCGCGTAGCGCTCGAGGGGATAGCGCTTGAGGAGGCCCCGACCCCCGCAGACGCGGATCGCCTCCTGGGTGACGGTGACCACCGACCGCTGCACCGTGACGTGCGCGGCCCGCGCGCGCTGCACCACCTCCGCCGGGCCGTCGACGCGCGCCTCCGAGATCGCCCGGTAGTAGAGGGCGCGCGTGGCCTCGAGCGTGAACAGCATCTCCGCCACCGCGTGGCCCTTCACCGCGGCCTCGGTGTGGAGGCCGGGGGCGCCCGCCATCTGGCCGGTGAGGTAGGCGAGCGCGCCGTCGTAGGCGGCCTGCATGAGGCCCATGAACGTCGCGCAGAAGGTGAGGGGGGAGAGCTGGGGGAAGGCGTTGTACATGGCGCCGAACACCCCCGGTGGCAGCACCTCGCCCTCGTCCGGGACGAACACGTCCTGGAGCAGCATGTCGCGGCTGACCGTGCCGCGCATCCCCATCGGGTCCCACTCGCCGGGGAAGGACACGCCGGGCGCGTCCCGGGGGACCTGGAGGTAGAGGGTGCGCTCGATCCAGGGCTCGTCGCCGAGGCGGATCGCGGGAGTGGCGAAGTAGGGGGCGCACCCGGCGAGGGACACGAAGAACTTCCGCCCGTTGACCACGTAGCCCCCGTCCACCTTCCGCGCGGTGGTGCCGAAGCGCCGGCCGCCCATGCTGAGCGCGGTATCGGTCTGGCCCTGCTCGACCGGCTCGCTGTGGGGCTGCCCGTAGAAGGCGCCCGCCTCGATGACCTCGCGGAACTTGGCGGCCCGCAGCTTCTCGTGGCGCTCGCGCGCCGCGGGGGCCAGCGCCATGTCGTCCGCGAGGATGCCCATCATCATCATGGTGAGGCAGTGCATGTTGAAGGTGAGAGCGGTCGAGGCATTGCCCTGAGCGAGCTGCTCCGAGACCAGGCAGTAGGTCTCGTAGTCGGCGCCCAGCCCGCCGTAGCGGGTGGGGACGCAGAGGCCGAGGAGCCCCTCGCTCCGGAGGTCGGCGTAGTCGTCGAACGGGAATGACGCCTCGCGATCGTGCCGCTCGGCCCGCGGGGCGAAGCGCTCCCGGGCGAGGCGGCGCGCGAGGGCGATCAGCTCGCGCTGACGGGGTGAGGGATGGAGATCCATGGCCCGCCATTGTGTCCCTCATCGGGGCAGCGAGCGCAAGCCCCGGCGGGGCCCGGGGCTCAGGCGCCGATCCGCCGCTCGTCGAGGTCCAGCTCGCGCTCGAGCGCGCGCAGCACGTCGTCGTCGATCGTGCCGTCCGCGCGCAGGCGCAAGAGCGCCTCGCGCTCCGAGTCGATGACGGTGCGCTG
Organism: Candidatus Methylomirabilota bacterium; assembly: GCA_035254745.1. GTDB lineage: Bacteria > Methylomirabilota > Methylomirabilia > Rokubacteriales > CSP1-6 > CAMLFJ01. The sequence goes on from DATFAJ010000146.1 coordinate 1,845, forward strand.
GATCTCGCGGTGCTCGATGATCTCCCGGTCCTCCTCCCCGGAGCCCGCCGCGTCCCGCTGCCGCTCGACGTGCTCGGAGCGGTGCTGGTAGTTGTCGCGCAGCCGGTCCAGCAGGGGGCGGTGGCCGGGCCACACCGGGTAGAGCTGGTCGATCCGTCGCGTGGCGGCCTCGATCATTTGCTGGCGAGCGCTTGCCTCCTCCTCGCGCACCTCGGGGTCGGTGCCCAGGCGGAGCCGCCGGATCAGCCACGGCAGCGTCAGGCCCTGGCCCAGGAGCGTGAACACGATCACGGTCAGGGTCACGATCAGGAGCGCTTCGCGCGCCGGGAATGGCCCGCCGGCGGGCAGGGTCAGGGGCAGGGCCAGGGCGACCGCGAGGGAGACCACGCCGCGCATGCCGGCCCAGGACAGTACGAGGGCGTGAGCGAGCCGGCGGGGCGGAGGCGGCTCGCCGCGCACGAGGGGGGCCAGCAGCTCGGTCGGGAAGATCCAGAGCGCGCGGACCACGACCAGGACCACGCTCACCACGACACCGATGCCGACCAGCCGGAGCGCGGTGGCGGAGGGGAGCGCGCGGAGGAGCAGCGGCACCTCCAGCCCGGTGATGATGAAGACCACGCCGTTCAGCAGGAAGGAGATCGTCTCCCACACCGCGCGGCCGGTCAGGCGTGCGTCGGGTCCCGCGATGCGCGAGCCGCGCCGGCCCAGGTAGAGTCCGGCGGCCACCGTCGCGATCACGCCCGAGACGCCGAGCCCCTGAGCGGGCAGGAAGGCGGCGTAGGGCGTCAGCAGCGAGATCGTGATCTCCACCGGGGTGTCCTCGATGCGGGTGCGGACCTGCGCGATGATCCAGCCGACCGCCAGGCCGATCACGGTGCCGCCCAGCATGGCGCCCGCGAAGGTGGCGGCGCCGGCGGAGGCCGCGAACGATCCCTCGGCGACCGCCGCGATCGCGATGCTGTAGATCGTCAGCGCGGTGGCGTCGTTCAGGAGGCTCTCGCCCTCCAGGATGGTCACGATCCGTCGCGGCACCGCCAGGCGGGCCGCGATCGCGGTGGCCGCGATCTCGTCGGGCGGCGCGACGATCGCTCCGAGCGCGAGCGCCACCGCCCAGGGGACGCCGGGGATCAGGGCGTGCGTCACCGCGGCGGCGGCGAACGCGCTGGCGACGACCAGGCCCACCGCCAGCGAGGCGATCGGGCCGAGGTTCGCGCGCAGGCTGCGGAGCGGGGTGAAGAAGGCCGCGGCGTAGAGCAGCGGGGGCAGGACGAGGAGGAAGATGAGGTCTGGATCGATCTGGACGCGCGGCAGGCCGGGCACGAGGCCCAGCAGGAGCCCGCCGATGACGAGGAAGATCGGGTAGGCGATGCCGAGCCGCCGCGCGATCGTGACGAGGGCGGCCACCGCGATGAGCAGAGCCAGGACGAGCTGGGCGCTCTGCATGGCCTCCGCAGCCTAGCACAGGGGTCCGGGCGCTCGACGGCGATGCTATCCTTCGGACACCATGGCGGATCCGACCGAGCGTCTGGACCCGATGTTCCCGAGGTTGACCGCGGCGCAGCTCGCGCGCCTGCTCCCGATCGGCCGGCGGCGCCGGTTCGCGACGGGCGAGGTGGTCTACGAGCGCGGCTCGGCCAAGCGCGCCTTCTACGTGCTGCTGGACGGGCGCGTCGAGATCGCCAGCCCGTCGCAGATGGGGGAGGAGCGCCTCACCATCCACGGGGCCGGCGAGTTCACCGGCGAGGTGGACATGATCTCGGGGAGGCAGAGCTTGGTCCGCGCGCGCGCCCTGGAGGAGAGCGAGCTGCTCGAGATCGACCTGCCGGACCTCCGGCACATCGTGCAGACGGACGCCGAGCTGAGCGAGCTGTTCCTGCGCGCCTTCGTCCTGCGGCGGGCGCACCTCATCGCCAACACCCTGGGCGGCGTGGTGCTGGTCGGCTCGGGCCACTCGGCGGATACCCTGCGCCTCAAGGCCTTCCTGGTGCGCAACGGGCATCCGCACGTCTACCTCGACGTCGATCGGGACGCGGGGGTGGAGGCGCTGCTCGAGCACTTCCGGATCGGCCTCGGGGAGATCCCGGTGCTGATGTGCCGCGACCGCGACCGGGCGCTGCGCAATCCGAGCAACGCGGAGGTGGCGACCGCGCTCGGCTTCAACAGCACGCTCGACGAGGGGCACGTGCACGACCTCGTCGTGGTGGGCGCGGGGCCCTCCGGCCTGGCCGCGGCGGTCTACGGGGCCTCGGAGGGGCTCGACGTGCTGGTCCTGGAGAGCAGCGCCCCCGGCGGCCAGGCGGGCTCGAGCTCGCGCATCGAGAACTACCTGGGCTTCCCCATGGGCATCTCCGGCCAGGAGCTGGCGGGCCGCGCGTTCCTGCAGGCGGAGAAGTTCGGCGCGAACCTGGCCGTGGCCCGGGTCGCGGCGAGCCTGGCGTGCGCGGACCGGCGGCTGCGGATCACGTGCGCCGACGGCGGGACGGTGCATGCCCACGCGGTGGTGGTGGCCACCGGCGCGGCCTATCGCAAGCTGACCGTGCCCGACCTGGCGCGCTTCGAGGGGGTCGGGGTCTACTACGGCGCCACGCGGGTGGAGGCGCAGCTCTGCGACGGCGAGGAGATCGTGGTGGTGGGCGGCGGCAACTCGGCCGGGCAGGCTGCGATGTTCCTGTCCGGCATCGCGCGCCACGTGCACCTGCTGGTCCGGGGGGCCGGGCTTGCCGACAGCATGTCCCGCTACCTCATCCGCCGCATCGAGGAGAGCCCGGCGATCACGCTGCGCCCCCACACCCAGATCGAGGCACTGGAAGGCGACGGGCGCCTGCAGCGCGTCTGGTGGCGGGGCGGGCAGGCCGCGGAGCGCGAGGCCCGCGACATCCGCCACGTCTTCTCCATGACCGGGGCCGACGCGAACACCGGGTGGCTCGGTGGCTGTCTGGCGCTCGACCCGCAGCGCTTCGTCAAGACCGGCGCCGACCTCGCCCCCGAGGAGCTCGAGGCCGCGCATTGGCCCCTGAGGCGCCGGCCCTACCAGTTCGAGACCAGCCTTCCGCGGGTGTTCGCGGTGGGCGACGTCCGGTCGGGGAGCATGAAGCGGGTGGCGGCCGCGGTCGGTGAAGGCTCGGCCGCGGTCCAGCTCGTGCACAAGGTCCTGGCCGAGTGAGGAGCGCTCGAATATGGTGGTCTAGGGCCGGTCGACCTCCGACAGCGCGCGGGTCAGCGCGGTGACCAGGTAGTCCATGTGCGTGAGGTAGTCGTCGGTGCCGCGCACCGCCCCGGGCGACTGTGGGACCACCACCAGCTTCGCGCCGGCCTGCCTCGCGACCGCGGCCGCGGTGTCGGGCGGATACCAGCTCTCGAGCATGACCACGCGAGCGCGCTGCTCCTTCATCTGCCGGACGAGCTGGACCAGGTGCTGCGGGGTCGGCGGCACGCCCGGCCGGTCCTCGATGACCCCGAGCTCGACGAGCCCGTAGGCGCGGTAGAAGTACGGCCAGCTGTCGTGGTAGCTGACGACCCGCGCCCCGTGGTGCGGGGCGAGCATCTCACGCCAGCGCGCGAACCGGGCCTCGACGCGTGAGAGGAACTCCCGCCGATTGACCTCGAGGGCCGGGGCCAGGTCTGGCCGCAGCCGGGCGAGGCCGCTCACGATGGTGGCGGTGACGGCCGGCATCGTCCCTGGGTCCAGCGTGTAGTGGGGATTGCCGGACGGGTGGACGTCGCCGATCGAGCGATCCACCGGCCCCGACGGGACCTTGAGCAGGGCCAGGCCCCGCGCGCTCTCGATCACGCTCGGCGAGCCGCGCAGCAGGCGCGGGTTGCCGCTGCTCTCGACGACCGGGTCGATCCACGCGTCCTCCTCGAGACCGTTGCGCACCAGGATCTCGGCACGGCGCACGAGGAGGACCTGGCTCGGCCGGATCTCGAGGTCGTGCGGGTTCTGGCCGGGCCGGGTCGCGACCTGCACCTGGCCGAGGTCGCCGACCAGGGCGCGGGTGATGGACCAGAGATCCGGCAGCGTGGCCAGGACGCGCAGCGGAGGCTCGGCGGCTCCACGGGGCGCCGGAAGGGCGGCCAGGAGGGCGCCGAGCAGGCCGACCGCGAGGGTGATCCGCGCCGGCGGGCGCATCAGAAGCGCTCCGTGGGATGCGCCCCCAGGATGAACGTGCCCTGGAGGAAGAACTCGTCGGCCACCCGCTCCACCGCTCCGGTGCCCTCGGTGTGCTTGTACTGGGCGCGGAAGCGGAGGAACTCCGACGGCTTGAACTGCAGGTAGGGCGAGATCGCCCACTCGCGCCCTCGCTCGACCGGCAGCTCCGTCCAGTCGCCGCGCAGCCCGAGCGCCCAGCGCCGCGTCAAGTCGTACTGTGCGTAGAGATAGCCGCCCCAGCGCTCGGCGTGCCGCCGGCCGGCCGCCACGCTCTCGTCGGCCACGGTGCGGATCCCGTAGAGGGCCTCGCCCGCGATCGTGAAGAGAGGAAAGCCGGAGCCGGGCGCCGCCCACTTGTACTTGGCGCCCAGGCCGAGGACGGTGTTGCGATGCGCGTCGGTGGCGATGCCGCTCGCGGCCGAGACGTCGAGCTGCAGGCCGCCTTGCTCCTCGAACTCGAAGAACGTGCGCCAGCGGCCCATCACGAGCGGGTCGCGCAGACTCCCGCGGCCGAAGGCCACCTCGTTGTCGCCGTCGAAGGCGCCGACGGAGAGCTCGTTGTAGACCGGCAGCGGGAGCACCCAGAACGCCTCCACGCCCTTCTCGCCGTCCATCTGCTCCTCGCCGAAGAAGCGGCTCAGGACGTTCGGCCGGTCGATCTGGGGCAGGTCGTCCTGGTGCACCACGTTCAGCGTGCCGAAGCGGGGGCGCATCAGCCCGAGCCGCGCGGTCGTGCCGAGGGGCAGCGTGAGCAGCGTGAGGTTCGCCTCGTCCACCTTGACGGTCAGGCTGCGGTCCGACGGCTCGAGCCCGGCCGGCTCCTCGCCGGCGGACAGCCGCACCACCGCGCTCGCGTAGGGATCCACCCGGCCGAAGAGGCCGAGCTCGACCTCGCGGGGGAAGAAGCGGTTCTCGCGCCCGGCGAAGGTGCCGTCCTGGCGGCGCTCGCGGGTCCGCGAGGTGAAGTCGGTGACGAAGTCGCCGCTCACCCCGATGTCGAACAGGAGCACGCGGCCGGGCTGGGCCAGGGCGAACGGCTGTCGAGGGGCCAGCAGGTCGCCGATCGTGGGCTCGCCGGCCGGAGGCGTGGCCGAGGCCGACGCGGTGGTGGTGATCGCGGGCCCTGCGGGAGGCCCCGACGCGGGAGCGCCCGTCGGGGCCGGGCCCGGCGCGGGCGGGGCCCCCCGACGTTGCGACTCGAGCTGCTCGAGGCGGCTGGTCAGCTCGCGCAGCCGCTGCTCGTACTGCTCGCGGACCGAGTCGAGCTGGCGCCGAACCTCGCCGAGCTCCCGCCTGATCGTCTCGGTGTCCTCGGCATACGCGGGCGCCAGACCGCCCGGCCAGAGTGAGAGCACGAGCAAGGGCCACAGGCGAGCACGGTTCCACATGAGAGCGCCTCCGGGAGCAGGTGCGTGAGCTGACGGCGCGGCCGCGGGGCCGCCGGGGCGAGTCGAGGGGAGGGGGGCTACGCGAGCGGCGGGGCCCGGGGCGCGTCGAGAAGCGCAACCGGGATGAGACAGGCGCCCACCGGCTCGGGCATGGGCTGCTCGCGCGCCGGCTCGACGCTTCCGTCGTGACGGATGGGAGCGGGCGCCACCGCGACGGAATGGGCGACTTGCTGGAGCGGGCAGTCGGGGCTGCAGAAGCCGGGGACGCTGCGGTCCTCGTCGAGGGCGGGCGGGATCCCGGCCGCCGCGAGCGTCACGGCGATGAGCAGCAGGAGCGCGGCCCGCCCGAGAGAAGCCATCGGCCGGCCGATAGTGGAGGAACCTCGCCCGGCGGTCAAGGGCACGCCATGACGCCTTGCGCTACTCCCCGCGCTTGACCTTGCGGTCCCGGCTGCTCTAGGATGCCCCGGCGTCAAGCCCGCGACGCGCGGCGTGCCCTCTCACGGAGAAGAAGGAGTCGGCAATGAAGCCAAGAGCGATCGTAGCGGTGGTAGCGGCTCTGGTGGTGCTCGCGTTCGGCTCGGCGGCCTTCGCCCAGTCCGACTGCAAGACGCTGGTTCCGGCCTCGGCGTGGGGCCCGAACGACCAGACGGGCGCGACCAACCGCATCACCCCGGCCGTGACGAAGGCCGCGGCCACCGAGATCAAGGATGGGAAGGTCATCGCGATGTCCTACCCGCTCGTCGACGGCGTCCCGCTCTTCGGGACCCGGTTCACGAAGACGATCCTGACCGCCACCACGCTCGCGCCCGGCGGCGCCCTCGGCGAGAACCAGCTGACCTACATGGAAGACACCTGGCTGAGCCAGAGCCACGTGGGCACGCACCTGGACGGCATGGGCCACATCGGCCGGAAGGACTGCTACTACAACCAGACCCCGATGGGCAAGTTCATCACCCAGAACAACATGACCAAGCTGGGTCTCGAGAACCTGAAGCCCTTCGCGACCCGTGGCGTCATCGTGGACATGGTGAAGGTCTTCCAGCAGGCCAACAAGCTCAAGCCCAACGCGGCCTGCAAGAAGCCGTGCCTTGACAAGGGCACGGTGATCACCGCCGCCGACATCCAGGCGGGGCTCAAGATGTACAACGTGACGCTACGCGAGGGCGACATCGTCATCATCCACACCGGGTGGGGCGATCTCTTCGAGCAGTTCCCGGCCCAGAACGCGCTCTACAACTCGGGTGAGCCCGGCATCGGCAAGGACGCGGCTACCTGGCTGATCTCGCAGAAGGTCGTCGCGGTCGGCACCGACACGTGGGCGGTCGAGGTCATCCCCGGCGAGAGCCCGAAGGAAGCCTTTACCGTCCACCAGATGCTGATCACCGACAACGGCATCCACATCATCGAGAACGTGCGCACGGATCTGATCGCCGCGGAGGCCGCGGCCACCGGGCGTGCCACCTTCTTCTTCAACATGACGGTGCCGAAGGCGGTCGGCTTGACCGGCAACTTCGTCGGGATCGAGGCGATCCACTAGCCCGAGCGGAGCGCCGCTCGTGAAGGACCGGGCGCCGGCGTCCTCCCGCAGGGGCCGTCGGCGCCCGTGTTTCTGGCCCCTGGCCGCGGCCCTGCTCGGGTTCCTGGTGGTCATAGTCGGGCTCGGGGCGGCGGGGGCCCAGCGCCGGCACCTCGTCGCCTTCGCCAACCTCACCGAGGAGCCCGGGGTGACGGTCGAGGGGACCGGCTTCACGGGGCGCGAGATCCGCGAGGGCTTCGTGCTCGCCGCGCGGCAGTATCCGGTCGAGATGGTCTACTACGACAACCAGCGCGACGACGCGCGCGCGATGCAGAACGCGGACGCGGCCATCGCCCGGAAGGTCGACCTCTACATCCAGTACCACCGGGGCGCGGCCAACGCCGCGATCGGGCAGAAGCTCAAGGCGGCCGGGATCCCGGTCCTGGCCCTGAACTACCCGGTGGCGGGCGCCCCGCTCTTCGCCCTGGACAATGTGGCGGCGGGCCGCGTGGCGGGGGAGGCGCTGGCCGAGTTCGCGCTGCGCTCGTGGCGGGGCCAGCCCACGGTGGCGGTGGTAGTCGGCGATCTGTCCGCGGCGGCCGACCGGGTGCCGGAGCGCGCCCAGGGGGTGACCGAGGTGCTCGCCCGGCGCCTGCCCGCGGTGCACGTGACCCCGCTCGATACCAAGGGCAATCCGGCCCAGGTCGGCCCGTTGCTCGGCAAGTTCCTGGCCGCGCACCCGACCGGCAAGGTGCTGCTCGCCGCCACCGACGACACGACCGCGCTGGCCGCGAAGTCGGCGGTGGAGGGCGCGGGCCGCGTCCACGACACCGCCATCGTGAGCCACGGCGTGGACCGAACGATCCACGGCGGCATGAACGACCGGAAGGAGATCGACCCGAACAACCGCGGGAGCATCGTCATCGGCTCCGTGGCGTTCTTCCTCGACCGCTACGGCTACGAGGTCCTGCCGCTCGCGATGCGGATGCTCCGGGGGGAATCGCTGCCCGCTCGCGTGAGCGCCCGCAACGTCCTCGTCACCGCGGCCAACGTGTTCCTCGAGTATCCGCCCTACGACATGAACTGAGCGGTCTAGCGGCCGGGGGCGGGCTGGGCGGCGAAGAGGCCCTCGGGCCCCTCGCCGGTCGCGGTGGGGGCCACCGCGAAAGCCAGGTGTCCGCCGGACCCGAGGCTGACGACCGGGTAGAGGGTGAGCGACCTGATGCGATCGCCGCCGGGCAGCGTGTCGCCGACCGCGACGACACGGGTGAGCCCGGCCGCATCCGCCCGCAGCACCGCCACCGGCGCGGGGCCGCCCTCGATGGAGGCGGCGAAGGCGATCGCGCCGTCGGAGCCGATCGCGGGCCAGAGCCCGAAGTGGTCGATCGTGCCGCCACCCGGTGCCGCGTCACCGAGCCGCGCCACCGCGCGGGTGCGGCCGTCCTCGATCGCGAAGATCGCCGCCTCGACCGGCGCGAACTTGAGCATGCCGTGGAAGGCGATGAGGCCGCGGTCGTTGAGCGCGATTCGCTCGGAGAACTTCGCGAAGATGCCGCCGATCGGCGTATCCTCGCCGGCCCCCACCACCATCTGGATGCGGCCGCCGCTCGCGACGAAGATGCCGCCGGGCACCGCCTTGCCCTCGACGACCGCGGCGAAGGCCACGCTGCCGCGGGCATTGACGGCGGGCGGGCCGAAGCCGGCGAAGAGCCCGCCGGCGGGCGCGGGATCCCCCTGCGCCACGACCTTGCGCAGCACGCCCCCGCGGCTCGCCAGGATGGCCTCGATCGACTCGCGACCGCGCCGGATCGTGGCGAGGAAGACCACCTCGCCGCTCGCATTGATCGCGGGGGTGTCGACGCTGGCCACCACGCCGGACGGGATTCCCGGCGCCGGCATCCCAGTGGTGGCGGTCGCACGCAGGCGTCCGGCGGACCAGGTGAAGATGCCCTCGACCGCGCGCCCGCCCGCCACCGCGGCCGCGAAGGCGACCGCGCCCGCGTCGCTCAGAGCCGGCGTCGGGTGCTTGCCGAATCCCGAGAGCCGGCCGACCCCCGCCACCCGGTCGCCCTCGCGGGCCACCGTCACGATGCGCCCGGCGCGATTGAGGAAGATGCCCTCGTCCGCGCCGCCCCGGCTGAGGCTCGCGAAGAACGCGACGTCGCCTCGCCCGTTGACCGGCGCGACGATCGGCAGGGTCTCCTGGCCGAAGCGATCGAACGTGCCGCCGCCCGGCGCCGCGTCGCCGGTGCGGGCGATCGCGCGCAGGACGTGTGCCGGGTCGGCATGCGCGACCCCGTCTGCGCCGGGCGCGAGCGTCGAGAGCAGGAGCGAGCCGATCAGCGGCCAGCGCGGGCGCATACCGCAGGAGTATAGAAAGGTCGGAAGGAGGCCGCAATGATCGCGAAGCTCCGAATCGTCGCGCTCGGTCTGGCGCTGCTCGGTGGGGTGGTCGCGGACGGACCGGCCGCCGAGCCGGCGCAGCCAACCCGCGGGGCCTGCTACTGTCGGATGGCGGACATGCTGCGGTGCACGGCCAACCTCACCGAGCCGGAGTGTCGGCACCGCTGCGACGAGGCGCTCTGCGACGATTGGTTCTGGAAGGAGCGCCTGCCGTGCTGGAACTGGGGCTACGGGGGATGAGCGCGGGCTCGATCCGCGCGCGGGCCTGGGTCGTCATTGGCGCGGTGCTGCTCCTCGCGGGGTGCCCGACCGCCAGCGCTCTGGCCCCCGCTGCCGCCGGTCCGGTCAGTGATGGTGGCGGTGGTGCAGGTCCGGGAAGTGCGGGTGGCTGTGACGGAGCGGCTCGTGGACGTGGGCATGGCTGTGTGGCTCTCCGGTCGGAGTCCCCGGAGGGTGGGCATGCTGGTGGTGCTCGTCGTGGACGTGCGCGTGCGTGTGCTCGAGCGCCTCGTGCTGATGCTCGTGGTGATGCCGCTCGGTGAGATGGAGCCACACCCCCGTTCCCATCAGGATCGCGGCGAGGAGCGTCCGCGCGCTCAACGGCTCCCGCAGCGCGACCGCCGCCGCGATCGCGCCCATGAAGGGAGCGGTCGAGAAGTACGCTCCGGTGCGCGCGCTGCCGAGGGTCCGGAGGGCGAGCACGAACAGGACGAGGCTCGTGCCGTACCCCAGGAAGCCGACGACCCCCGCGGAGACGATGACCGCCGGCCCGGGCCAGGACGCCTGCTGGACCGTGGCCAGCAGGACGTTGATCGAGCCGGCCGCGAGGCCCTTGATCGCGGCGATCTGCACCGGGTCGCCGCCCGAGACCATGCGGGTGAGGTTGTTGTCGATGGCCCAGGCCAGGCCGGCCGCGGTGACGAGCAGGGCCGGGCCTTCCAGGGCGAGCGCTTCCGAGGGACTCCAGGCGAGGGTCCCCGCACCGAGGGCGATCGCCGCCATGCCGATGGCGATGCGCGCATCGAAGTGCTCGCGAAAGACGGACCAGGCGACGAGCGCGGTGAAGACCCCCTCCAGGTTCAGGAGCAGGGAGGACTGCACGGCCGTCCCGGCGGCGAGGCCGTACATGAGGAGGACCGGGCCGACGACTCCGCCCATCACGATCGCCCCCGCGAGCCAGGGGAGATCGCGGCGCCCGAGCGGGGCCTCCGCGGTGACGTGCCCGAGGGCCCGCCGACCGAGGCGGTAGAGACCGAGGCCGATGCCCGATCCCAGGTAGAGCAGGCCGGCAAGCAGCCACGGGTCGAGAGCGCCGGCCAGCAGCTTTGCCGCCGGTGCGCTGAGGCCGAAGAGGAGAGCCGCCCCCAGCGCGAGCCATGGACCGGTGCGGCGGTCTGCCATGTCGCCTAGCTGGGCGGGCAGATGAAGCCGGCGCCGCTCGGGTTCGGGAAGCACCCCACCGACTGGGGAATGACCAGCCGCGGCAGCCACAGCACGACGTCGGGGAACAGGATGATCAGCGTGATGACCAGGAAGAAGATCCCGTAGAGCGGCACCGACTGGCGCAGGGCCCGCGTGAAGGGCACGCCGGCCAGGGTCGCGGCCAGGAGCAGGATGAGGCCGTAGGGCGGGGTGATGAGCCCGAAGGCCAGGCTCACGATGATGAGCACGCCCATGTGCACGGGGTTGATGTGGGCGAGCTGCGTCAGCGCCACGATGATCGGCATGAAGATGGCGATGGCGGGCACGCCGTCGAGGAAGTCGCCCGCGATGGTCAGCACGACCACCATCAGGTACATGATCGCGATGCGATTGTCGCCCGCCACCGCCTCGATCCAGCCGCGCACGATGTCCGGCCCGCCCAGGTACGCGAGCAGCCAGCCGACCGCCGAGGCCGCGGCAACCGCCGACATGGGCAGCGAGTAGAGCACCGCCGCCTCCATGAAGTCGCGTGGCAGATGCCGGATGTGGCCGCGATTCATGAGGGGCAGCAGCACCACCAGGATGTAGACCACCGCGATCATCCCGGCCTCGGCGGGCGTGAAGGTGCCGGTCACCACGCCGCCGATGATGATGATCGGGATCATCAGCGGGAGCAGCGCGGCCCGCCCGGCCACCGCCATCTGCCCGAGGGTGGCCCGCGGCTTCTTGATGCCGGGTGGCCCGAAGAGATAGCTGTAGATCATGAGGCCGACGCCGACCAAGAGCCCCGGGGTGGCGCCGCCCAGGAAGAGCCCCGCGATCGAGACGTTGCCCACCGCGCCGTAGACGATGGCCATGATGCTGGGGGGCACCATCGCGGCGATGGTCGAGGCCGAGGCGACCAGCGCCGCCGAGAAGGCGGGGTCGTAGCCCTCGCGCTTCATGTAGGGCATCACCACCGTGCTGATCGCGGCCACGTCGGCGGTCATCGAGCCCGAGATGCCCGCGAACAGCATGCTCGACAGGCTCACCACGTGGGCCAGCCCGCTGCGGAAGTGGCCGACGAACACCTGGGCCAGCCGGATGAGCCGCTCGGTGATGTTGGCCGCGGTCATCATGTCGCCCGCGAGCAGGAAGAACGGGATGGCCAGGAACTCGAGCGAGTTGATGCCGTTGAACATCTGCCCGACCATGGACGCGAGCGAGATCTTGGTGAAGAAGGCGGTGGTGACGAACGCCCCCGCGGCCAGGGCGAAGGCCACCGGCACCCCCTGGTAGCCCAGGTAGAGGAAGGTCCCGACCATCACGATGATGGCGATCGAGTTGGAGTCCATCAAAGCTTGCAAGGCCTGTTCTGAATGGGGGGGAGCGGCGCCGCTCCTCCCCCATGCCCCCCCACCACATTCCTCATGAGCGCGGCGTTGGTTACGCGGGCGATGTTGGTCATGCGGGCGAGACGGCTCATGTGGGCGGTGCCATGACCGGAGCGCGGGCGGGGAAGCCGTGGCGCCAGCCGTTGATCAGCTCTTCCAGGGTGAAGAGCGCGACCAGGCAGCCGGCGACCGGGATCGCGGCGTAGAGGACCGCGATCGGCGTCACCGACGGCATCAGGAAGCTCCCGAAGCCGTTCAGGTAGTTCTTGTAGCCGAACCAGATCATGCACAGGCCCACGCCGAGGATGACCAGGCGATTGAAGGTCTCGACGAGCATCCGCTTGCGGCCGGAGAGCGCCTCGCCCACCGCGGTGAGGCGGAAGTGCTGGTCGCGTCGCACCGCTACGCCCATGCCCAGGAAGACGCCCCAGGTGAAGAGCCCGCCCGCGAACTCGTTGGCGTTCAGCCACGGCCGGCCGAGATTGCGGAACAGCACGTCGGCCACCTCGCAGACCGTGAAGCCCAGCAGCAGGAGCGCGCAGAGGACCATCAGGGCCCGCTCCAGGTAGTCGAAGGCGGGCCACTTGAGATGACGGTGGGCGCGCACCGTCACCCGTCGCTCCGATGGCGAGGACGCGCCTACCGGCGCCGCGGGCGGGGTCACCCTACTTGATGCCGCGAACGAGGGCCAGCAGCTGGACCGCGTACTTGCCCAGCTCCTGGGCCTGCGAGTCCTGGAGCGGCGCCGCGATCACGCTGAAGCTCTTCTTGTCGACCTGCTCGTGGTACTTGACGCCCACCTTCTGCAGCGACGCCACCGCCGCGGTGGACAGCTCGAGGGCCTTGCGGCTGGCGGTCGGCAGTGCGTAGTCGGCCGCCTGCTGGATCTGCTGGCGCTGGGCCTCGTTCAGGCTGTCCCAGGTCTTCTGGCTCACCCAGATGTGAGAGTTGTTGGCCTCGTGCTCGGTCTTGGACACGACCGGGGCGGCCTCGTAGTGCTTGTTCTTCAGCACCACGTCGTTGCCGTTCTCCGCGATGTGGATGAGACCGGTCTGCAGCGACGTGTAGACCTGCCCGAACGGCATGTGGACCGGGATGGCCTTGTAGGCGCTGAAGAAGGCGTCCTCGGTCTTGGTGGCCTGCACCCGCACCTTCTTGCCCACGATGTCGTTGACGCTCGAGACCGTGAACTTGGAGTACATGTTCCGGAAGCCCTGGGTGAACAGGCCGAGGGATCGGGCGCCGGTGGTGTTCTCCGCGATCATCGCCTTGAAGGCGTCGTTGATCGCGCGGTCGGCCATCGCCTTCTCGAGGTGGGCCTCGTCGCGGAAGATGAAGTGCAGGGAGAACACCCCGGACTGCGGGACCACCGTCGACGTGTTGGCGGTGGCGTTGATCGCGAAGTCGATGTCGCCGGATCGCACCTTCTGGGCCATCTCCGGCTCCTGGCCGAGGGCGGCGCTGGGAAACTGGCGGATCTTGAGCGCGCCCTTCGACAGCTCGAGGAGCTTCTTCTCGAAGAAGTCGGCGAGGTTGCTGTAGGCGGTGTCGCGGGGCTGATCGTAGCCGAACGTGAAGGTGCGGGACTCCTGGGCCCGAACGCTTCGCGGGAGGCCCGCGACGGCGCCCGCGGCCAGGCTCGTGGTGCGCGCCAGGAACGACCGTCTCGTCAGCATGATCGACCTCCTCGTCGACAGCGTGGTGGGCCGGGATTGGCCGCGCAAACACTAGCCTCCCGGGCCCGCCCCGTCAACGGCAATTCGGGTCCGCGGTCAGTCGCAGCGCTTGAGCAGGAGGGACCAGAACCGGACCGGCCGGTCGGTCTCGTTGCGGGCGACGTGGGTGGTGGCCTCCGGCAGCCAGTGCGCCCCGCCGGGTCCGATGACCTCGCGCCGGCCCTTGGCGAAGAGGACGAGCTCGCCGTCCTGGACGATGGTGACCTCGGGCCCGAGGTTGAAGTGGAGATCGGAGTCCGCCCCGGGCGGGTAGGTCACGAGCACGAGCCGGACGGAGTCGTTGTCGAGGAGGACGAGCTCCTCGATCCGGGCCGGAGGCGCCTGCGCGGCGGTGCGCTCCCCGGCGAGGGCGACGAGGCCGATCAGGACGGCGAGCGTGAGGGTCCTCTGCATGGGCTGCTCCTATCGCGGCTCGACCGGATAGCCGCGCTTGATCCATCCCTTGAATCCATCGGCCAGGACGCTCGCGTTCTGGTACCCCTCGGCGACCACGAACCGGAACGCGGCGGCGAGCTCCTCCGCCGGACAGTCGCAGTACAGGATGACCAGCTCCGCACGGGGAATCTCGTGAAAGCGCCGGCGAAGCTCGGGCAGGGGGATCGATCGGGCGTGGGGCAGCCGGCTCCGGGCGAAGTCCGCCGCCGGGCGCAGATCGACGAACGCCAGCGGCTGTCCGGCGTCGAGCAGCCGCTTGGCGTACTCCGGGTCGGTCGTGAGAACGGGGATCGGGGCCCCGTGCGCCGCCCGGGCGGGCGAGGTCGCGAGGGCGGTTCCCGCGGTCGCGAAGGCGAGCGCGGCGACGGCGTGCCGGCTCCACGCCGCCCAGCCGATCGGCCTCTGCGGGGAACCCACGGGTTGGTCGACTCGGCGCGTGGGCCTGCCGTTCCGTGGCGCCTGGGGCAGGCGTATGCTTCGGTTGAAGCGTCGGCACCCCGCGGGCGGACGGGCGCGACCGCCGGGCCCCGACATGACCATCCCAGACAACCGTGAGGAGGCGCACATGAGCCTGAAGGGCAAGCGTATCGCGATCCTGGCCGAGAACCTCTACCAGGAGATGGAGCTGTGGGTGCCGTACTACCGCATGAAGGAGGAGGGCGCCGAGGTCCGCGTGGTGGGCGCCGGCGGGGCCAAGACCTATGCGTCCAAG
This sequence comes from Candidatus Methylomirabilota bacterium, assembly GCA_035254745.1. Lineage (GTDB taxonomy): Bacteria > Methylomirabilota > Methylomirabilia > Rokubacteriales > CSP1-6 > CAMLFJ01. The sequence continues at coordinate 16,983 of DATFAJ010000146.1, forward strand.
CACGGCTACCCGGTGACGGTGGACGTGCAGGCCGACGCGGTGAGCGCGGTGGAGTTCGACGCGGTGATCGTGCCGGGCGGGTACGCGCCGGACATGATGCGGCGGCACGAGGGCATGGTGAAGCTGGTGCGCGAGGCGGCGCAGCAGGGGAAGGTGGTGGCGGCCATCTGCCACGCCGGGTGGATGCTGGCCAGCGCGGACGTGATCAAGGGCAAGAACGTCACCTCGTTCTTCTCGATCAAGGACGACATGGTGCACGCGGGCGGGCAGTGGTCGGACACCGAGGTGGTGGTGGACGGCAATCTGATCACCGCGCGCAAGCCCGACGACCTCCCGGCCTTCTGCCGCGAGATCGTGCGGGCCCTCAGCAAGGCCGCCTAGCCGGCGGCGCTCCCGAGTCGCCAGCGGCCGTCTCCGAGCAGCTCGAGGATCCGGTGGTGGTACCGGGGCAGCCGGAGACGGTCGCCGACGCTCACGATCCGTATGCGCGCCGATTCCAGACAGTCGTAGAGCACCTGCTCCTTGCCGGGGTCCAGCGCGCTGGTGGCCTCGTCCAGGAACGCGTAGGCGGGGCGATTCAGCAGCAGGCGGGCGAACGCGATCTGCTGCTGCTCGCCCAGGGAGAGAAAGTCCTCCCACCTCACGTCGGCGTCGAGCCCGCCGATCCGCTCCGGCAGGCTCTCGAGCTGGACGAGGCGCAGGATCTCGGTCAATCGCTCGCCGGAGACGTCGCCCGCGTGCGGATAACACAGCTGTTCGCGCAGCGAGCCGAGAATCATGTAGGGCCGCTGCGGGAGAAACATCACCTGGGCGAGGGGCGGCCGGACGATGCGACCACGGCCCGACCGCCACAGCCCGGCGATCGCGCGGAGCAGCGACGTCTTGCCGGCTCCGCTGTCGCCCACGATCAGCAGGGCCTCGCCGTCTGCGATGTCGAGCGACAGGTCGCGGACCAGGGTCCGGCGGTCGTCCGGGGTGTTGAGGGTCAGCCGCTCGATCGCGAGGCCGCCGGCCTCGACGGTCTCGATCCGCGCCTCGCGGCCGGCCGCGGGGGCGGCGCTCGACGCCTCCCGGAAGACCCCGAGGCGCTCGACGACCGCCGCGAAGCTGCTCAGCGAGTTGAACTGATCGATGACGAGCGACAGTGAGGTGCGGAGGGTGATGAAGGCCGCGCTGGCCTGGGTGATCTTGCCGAACTCGATCGAGCCCGCGAAGAACGACGGAGCGAGCGTGAGGTAGGGGACCAGCGGCAGGAGGAAGTCGTAGGCGTAGGTGAAGAAGGCGACGTTTCGCTGCCAGACGATGAGCAGGTTGAAGTTCGCCATCACCGCGTAGAGCCGCTGGAGCAGCGTGCGGTGCTCGCGCGATTCGCCGCCGAAGAACGCGATCGCCTCCGCGTTGTTGCGCAGCCCCACCAGGGCATAGCGGAAATCCGCCTCGAGGCGGCGCTGCGCGAAGTTGATTCCGATCAGGGGCCGGCCGATCACGATGGTCAGGAGCGAGCCGCCGCCCACGCACGCGGCCAGCACCACGACGAGGATCGGCGAGATCAGCCACAGCACGACGATGAAGGAGAGTCCGGTGGCGAGCCCCTGGAGCACCTGCACGACGAACGAGACCGCGAAGGCGGTGAAGACATTCAGATCCTCGCTGATGCGCTGATCGGGGTTGTCGATGCGGGCGTCCGAGCTGATACGGTAGAAGGCCCGATCGCGGAGGCTGTCCTCCAGGAAGCGCTCGGTGAGCCACTGTCGCCAGTCGAGCATGAGCTTGCCGGTCACGTACCCGGAGAGGGCCACCACCGGCGCGGAGATGACGTTGTAGGCGACGACGAGCGCCATCTTGTAGAGGAAGGTGGGCGCGTTCCGGTCGGCGAGCGCGGTCATCATGTCGCGGGCCACGTAGCTGAAGATGACGCTGGCGGCCAGGATCGAGCCGCTCAGGAGGAGCGTGAGGGCCAGCAGCCCGAAGGCGCCGAACTTCTGGTCGGACACCCAGTAGGGTCGGGTGAGGAACCACAGCCGGCTCCAGAACAAGCGATCGAAACGGTTCATCGTGTCTCCCCTGAGCGATGTCTGGCTCTCGCGGTCCCCCT